>CAYVUF010000178.1:0-5124 GCA_964454605.1 uncultured Bacteroides sp. | reverse complement strand
TTGTTGATGAATTAGTATTGGAATAAGATAAGATGAAGGCCGGGATTTTCCCGGCTTTTGTTTGTTAGAAATGAGAAAGTGAGTCCAAAAAGAACTATGGAAAATTGTTTTGCGGAAATAGAAGAACAATGTAGGGAAGCAGATTTAATTTTAGTTGGAATTGGCGAGGAATTTCAATTTGATTGGGATTTGCTGCAGAATGATGTGAGATATCAGGAAATCGAAAAGGAAATTGCTGGTCGGGAAGAGTATATGTGGGTTGTCCCTTTTTTGCAGAAGATATGGATTGACAAGCAGGCTGACAGAAAATTAAAGGATGCATATGGTTATTTAAAGCAGCTTTTATCAGATAAAAATTATTTTATTATTTCGACAGCAATTGATGATAGTGTTTTTCAGCATGGTTTTAAGGAAGATAGAATTGTTTGTCCACTTGGCGGATTTCGCACTATGCAATGTGATTACAATTGCAAGGGCAAATTATATGATATAGAGAATGAAATATTGGAAAAGGTGAAGTTGTATTATAATAAGAAAATACTGCTTCAGGATTTAGAAGAACCAGTATGTAATGAGTGCGGACAGAAAAAAAGGTTTAATCAGCTTGGAGTTACAAAATATGCAGAAGAAGGCTACTTGCCACAATGGGAAACTTATACCAAGTGGCTGCAGGGCACTGTGAATAAAAAGCTGTGTGTTCTTGAATTAGGTGTTGGAATGGAAATGCCTAATATTATTCGATGGCCTTTTGAGAAGATTATTTTATATAATCAGAAATCTCACTTATATAGAATTCATTCAACATTGTATCAGTTAGGAGAAAATGTTGGAGTCAGAGGAACGAGTATAAAGGAAAATCCTGTCAATTTTTTAGGTAAGGGATTTGTGAAATGAAATAGTATGTGATAAAATGAAACATAAACTATTATTTGGAGAAAAATTATGAGCTCAAGTGAAGAATACTTAGAAAATTTATTACAATCTATGATGAATGGTGATGCACCCAATTCTGAGCCGGATACAGGCAAACAGAAAAGTGCAATTGAATTATTGTCAGGAGAAGAAGAACAGACGGCAGAGAATGAAGTTGGACTGGATGATATCAGTTTGGATGATATTAATCTGGACGCTGGCAGCATGGCTGACTTTAATTTAGATGATTTAGGATTAGGAGATTTGAATCTAGGAGAAGTTGGAGCAGATGATATCAATCTGGATGGAGGCAGTCTGGATGACATTAATCTGGGTGCTGACAGCATGGGGGATTTCAATTTAGACGACTTAGGTTTAGATGGTTTAGGTTTAGACGATTTAAATTTGAATGAAGCCGAAACAGGAGATTTGAATCTTGATGATATGGGAATAACGGATTCTGTTGGTGAAGAATCTGGTATGGATGATGAACTGGCAGCACTTCTTGGCATGGATGATATGTCATTGAATGAAGAAAGTATGGCTGACAGTGGAAACGATGGAATTGGCTTAGATGGAATGGATTTGGGCGGAATTGATTTAGACGGAATGGACCTTGATGGCATTGGAATGGATGAAATCAGTGGAAGTGATGCTGGCGATTTTGGAACAGAAATGAATGATTTCGGAATGCCGGATTCTTCCAGTGAAGAAGCTTGTATGGATGATGAATTGGCGGCACTTCTCGGGATGAATGATATGAGCACCGGAGAAGCAGGCATGGATTCGGATTTGGCAGAAATTGATGGTTTTCTGGAGCAATCCGGACAAGAAGATGATGAGATGATGTCGTTATTACAGAGTGTGTCAGATTCTTCTGAGCTGGAGTTGCCTGAAGAAGATGGGATGGACTTTTTGAATGACGGAGTGACTGCTGCACCGGCACAATCTTCTGCAACAACAGAAGAAACAGATATAACAAATAAGAAAGAGAAGAAGAAAAAAGAGAAAAAGTCAAGAAAAGAAAGAAAAGAGGAAAAGAGACAGCAGAAAGAGCAAGGTATTGCAGAATTGGATGGTGATCCCGCGGAGAAGACGGAAAAGAAAAAGGGTGCTTTTGCAAGATTTCTGGATTTCTTAATGGAAGAAGAGGAAGATGAGGAAAATAAGGAAAACGGAACTGCTGAAAATGCTGATGAAATGGATAGACTGCTTTTGGGGGAAACATCCAGTGAAAATAAGCAGTTACTGGATGAACTAAGCGAAGAAGATAAAAATAAGAAGAAAAAGAAAAAAGATAAAAAGGATAAAAAATCCAAAAAAGGAAAGAAAAATCAAAAAGAACAGGATGCCTCATCGGATGAAAATGAGGAAGAGGGGTCTGGTGAAGATAGCGAAAAATCTAAGAAAAAGAAGAAACCTAAAAAGGCAAAGAAGAACAAAGGAGAAGAGGAAGAGGCAGAAGAGATTGTAAACGATAAGCAAGAGAAGAAACTTTCCAAGAAGAAGGTTATCCCTGTTATTTTGTTCTGTGCCACCATTGGAGCAGCAATTATAGTATTATCTTCGATTGTTCCATCCTTTTTACAGAAGAGAGATGCCCAGGTAGCTTATGATTTGGGAAATTATGAAGAAGCCTATGATTTGCTTTATGACAAAGATTTGAGTGAAGAGGAAGACGTGATTCTGCAGAAGAGCCGAATTATTTTAAAGATGGAACGTAAACTCAATGTATATGAAACATATCAGAAAATGGCTGACAAAGAGCTGGAATCTTTAAATGTATTGATTCAAGGTGTGGCATTATATTATGATTTGCTTCCTTATGCAGATGAATATTATGTATCAGGAGAAGTGAATGATATCTACGACCAGATATTGAAACTTTTATCTGAAAAATATGGTTTGTCAGAAGCAGAGGCAGTAGAGATTGCGAACTGTGAAGATAACGTTGCTTATACAGAATACTTGCGTACGATTGTTTATGGCGGAGTGTATGAAGATACAGTAAGTGAAACAGAAGCTGACAGTACAGAAAGTACAGACAATATGGGCAGTGCTGCAGATATTTTGCCGGAAGAACAGGAGATTCTGGACGAAATGTCAGCAGAGTAACAGAGTGCAGAATAAAGCGGCACTGTGTGTACCGAATAAGAGTATGGTGTGTAGTTATGAAGTATATATAGAAGCAATACAAGAGAAAAGTAGGGTGGAAATGAGATAGATGGTAGCAATTATCGACTATGATGCGGGCAACATTAAAAGTGTAGAAAAGGCAGTTATTGCCCTTGGTCAGGATGTAAAAGTAACGCGTGACAGAGAAGAAATTTTGTCAGCAGAGCATGTTATATTACCTGGAGTTGGTTCTTTTGGAGATGCGATGGCAAAACTTCAGGAGTATGGTCTGGTAGAACTGATTCATGAAGTGGTTGCGAAGAAGACTCCTTTTCTTGGAATTTGTCTTGGACTGCAATTGATGTTTGACAGCAGTGAAGAGAGTGAAGGCGTAAGAGGACTTGGGATTTTGCCAGGGAAAATAGTGCGGATTCCAGATAAGGAAGAGTTGAAAGTACCGCATATTGGATGGAATTCTTTAAAATTTCCGCACAAGGGAAGATTGTTTGTAGGATTGCCAGAAGATTCTTATGTGTATTTTGTGCATTCCTATTATTTACAGGCAGAGGATGAAGAAATCGTGAAAGCTACCACAGAGTATGGTACTTTGATTCATGCTTCTGTTGAAAAAGAGAATGTTTTTGCGTGTCAGTTTCATCCAGAGAAGAGCTCAGAGGTGGGAATGACAATTTTGAAGAATTTTTTCAAAACTTCCAGAGAAGATTTTTTGAGTCATAAGGAAACAGAAATGAGCGGTGGGGATGCAGCTGATTATCATGGAAAAGATGGGGATGAAAACTAATGCATACAAAGAGAATTATTCCCTGTCTGGATGTGAAAAATGGCAGAGTTGTAAAAGGTGTTAATTTTGTTAATTTCAGAGATGCAGGTGACCCTGCTGAGGTTGGTGCAGCGTATGATAAATCCGGTGCGGATGAATTGGTGTTTCTGGATATTACAGCTTCTTCAGATGCCAGAGCAACAGCAGTTGAAATGGTACGAAAGGTGGCAGAGAAGGTTTTTATACCTTTTACCGTAGGCGGTGGCATTCGCAGCGTAGATGATTTTAAGGCTATTTTACGGGAAGGTGCGGATAAGGTATCTGTTAATTCGGCTGCTATTATGAATCCCAGACTTATTTCAGATGCAGCAGATAAATTTGGCAGTCAGTGTGTGGTAGTGGCAATTGATGCCAAACGTCGTGCAGATGGTTCTGGTTGGAATATTTATAAAAATGGCGGCAGAGTGGATATGGGCATTGATGCAGTAGAATGGGCAATGCAGGCAGACCGGCTTGGAGCAGGTGAAATTCTTCTCACCAGCATGGATGGGGATGGTACAAAGGCGGGTTATGACCTTGAACTGACAAGGTTAATTTCAGAGAATGTTTCGATTCCTGTGATCGCATCTGGCGGTGCAGGAACCATGCAGCATTTTGAAGAGGCTTTTACCATTGGCAAGGCAGATGCAGCACTTGCAGCATCCTTATTTCATTTTAAAGAATTGGAAATATGTGATTTAAAGAAGTATTTGCGTGAAAAAGGAATTTCAGTAAGAATATAATTTTGACACATAAACAGTTTGAATAAGCATTGAAAAATTTTTCAGTGCTTATTGTCTTGTAAACTTGTACAAAGGAGGAAGTCATATGGCAATGCTTAGTAATGACTGGGCGGAAGCACTAGGGGAAGAATTTCGGAAACCCTATTATAAGCAGCTTTATCAGTTTATAAGGGAAGAATACAGTAAAACCGTAATTTACCCACCAGCAGATGATATCTTTAATGCATTTCATTTTACCCCCCTAAATAAGGTAAAGGTTCTGCTGCTTGGACAAGACCCTTATCATAATGAGCATCAGGCACATGGAATGAGTTTTTCCGTATTGCCAGACCAGAAGGATATTCCACCTTCTTTACAGAATATTTACAAAGAATTGGAAGATGATTTGGGATGTTATATTCCCAATAATGGTTATTTGCAGAAATGGGCGGACCAGGGTGTGCTTTTGCTTAATACGGTATTAACCGTCAGGGCACATCAGGCAAATTCACATCAGGGGAAAGGCTGGGAACAGTTTACGGATGCGGTTATCCA
>CAYVUF010000177.1:0-5137 GCA_964454605.1 uncultured Bacteroides sp. | reverse complement strand
GCGTTAGATCCACAAACTACCCAGTCGATTTTGGCATTGTTAAAAGATATTAACAAGCGGTATGGGATTACTATTGTAATTATAACTCATGAAATGGCGGTTGTCAGAGAAATCTGTTCTCATGTGGCTATTATAGAAAATGGACATTTGGTAGAGCAAGGAAGAGTATTTGATATCTTTAGTCATCCAAAGACGACAAAAGCCAAAGAACTGATTGTGAAGGGAGAGGGAGAAGTAGAACCTAATCTTGAGAGCAATCAAAGAGAGTTAATGAAAGGCACGAGCTGCATCCGAATCGTATTTTCTGAAAATTCATCTTTTGAGCCGGTCATTGCCAACATGATACTTAAATTTAGACAGCCAGTAAATATTCTGAAGGCAGATACGAAAAATGTAGAGGGAATTGCCAGAGGTGAAATGATATTGGGATTACCGGAAGAAAAAGAAGTACAGGAAAATATGAAGGCATACCTAAAAGAAAGAGGTCTTGCAGTAGGGGAGGTAGACGGTTATGTGGACTGAGGAAGTTATCTGGATGATTATTGAAGGAATCAAGGACACTTTATACATGACATTAGCTTCTACACTGCTTGGATATGTTTTGGGGCTTCCTATGGGCATTATTTTAGCAGTAACGGATAAAAATGGCATTAAACCAAATCTTGTTGTTTATAAGATACTGGATGTGATAGCCAATATTGTTCGTAGTGTTCCATTTTTGATTTTATTGATTTTACTTATTCCTTTTACCAGATTTCTGGTAGGAAAAAGTTATGGCTCTACAGCGACCATTATTCCGCTGACGATTGCCGCAGCACCTTTTATTGCGCGTATGATAGAATCTTCTTTAAATGAAGTGGATAAGGGTGTGATTGAGGCAGCACAGAGTATGGGAGCTGGTACTTTTACGATTATTTGGAAAGTATTGTTGGTAGAAGCCAGAACTTCTATTTTAGTAGGAGCAACCATAGCAACCGGAACGATTCTTGGATATTCTGCTATGGCAGGTACCGTTGGAGGTGGCGGACTTGGAGATATTGCAATTCGTTACGGTTATTACAGATATCAGACGGACATTATGATTGTTACCGTTATTCTGTTAGTTGTATTGGTACAGATATTCCAGACGATTGGCATGAGGTTGTCGAAACGATTAGATAAGAGAAAGATTTAATATGCTATATAAGTAATTTACATTCTTATATATAAAAAACTGTATAAATACAGACGTTAGGAGGAGAAAGATTATGAAGAAAAAATGGATTGTAGGATTATTAACAACTGTATTGGCATTGGGAACACTTGCCGGATGCGGTAGCAAAGCAGCAACAGAGGAAATTACGGCAGATGAAACAAGTACGACAGAAGTTGAAGTCGAAACCGAAGCAACAACAGAGGAAAATGTTGCAGAAGAAACAGCAACAGAAGAAAAAGGAACTATCACAATTGCAGCATCCGATACACCTCATTCAGAAATCTTAGAAGAAGCTAAGAAAATTTTAGCAGAGCAGGGATGGGCTTTGGAAGTAACAGTGTTTAATGATTATGTACAGCCGAACCTTGTTGTAGAAAGTGGCGAATTTGATGCGAACTATTTCCAGCACATTCCTTATCTTGATTCCTTTAATGCAGAACAGGGAACACACCTTGTAAATGCAGGTGGCATTCACTACGAACCATTTGGTATCTATCCGGGTACAAAAACTGATTTAACAACTTTAGAAGCCGGCGACGTAATCGCAGTACCAAATGATACAACAAACGAAGCAAGAGCATTGTTGCTGTTACAAGATAATGATATCATTACTTTGAAAGAAGGCGCAGGTCTTGAAGCAACTGTAAATGATATCGAAGAAAATCCTTATGATATTGAAATTCAGGAATTAGAAGCAGCACAGGTATCCAGAGTAAAAGATGAAGTTGCATTTGTAGTATTAAATGGTAACTATGCACTGGAAGCAGGTTTTTCCGTTGCTAAAGATGCAGTTGCTTACGAAAAATCTGATTCTGAAGCAGCTCGGACCTACGTAAATGTTATTGCTGTTAAAGAAGGCAATGAAGCGAATGAAGGCATTACTGCATTAGTTGATGTTTTAAAATCAGATGAAATCAAAGAATATATCAACAGCACTTATGACGGAGCAGTTATTCCTTTCGAATAAGTACAGAAAAGATATCTGTTGGAAGCAAGTCTTCTACAGATATCTTTTTGTTTTTCTTTTATTCTAAGATGTGGTATAATTTATCCTGTTGAGTAAGAACGTTAAAATATGTATTTGTTTATGAAGTATTTTTATGGAGGAAACATTTTATGAAGAAAATGGAAGAGTATGTTCGCAGCATTCCCGATTTTCCTGAAAAAGGTATTATTTTCCGGGATGTTACCAGTGTGCTGCAGGATGCAGACGGACTGGCACTGGCGATTGACTCAATGAAAGAACTGCTGCAGGATGTTGATTTCGATGTTGTGGTTGGTACGGAATCCCGAGGTTTCATTTTTGGAGTACCAATTGCTTATGCACTGCATAAACCTTTTGTACCTGTCCGTAAGAAAGGCAAATTACCTCTTGATACAATATCCAGAGAGTATGATTTGGAATATGGAAGTGCAACCATAGAAATGCATAGAGATTCCATTAAGCCCGGTCAGAAGGTAGTTATTGTGGATGACTTAATTGCTACCGGTGGTACGATTGAAGCAAGCATCCAGATGATTGAAGAGTTAGGAGGCGAAGTCGTCAAAGCGGTTTTCTTAATGGAACTGGCAGGCTTAAAAGGACGTGAACGACTGAAAGGTTATAACGTTGACAGCGTGATTATATATGAGGGTAAATAATTTTATAGGATAAGGAGAAAAAGTGATGTTAGAAAAAATGTTTAAGCTGAAAGAAAATCATACGGACGTCCGGACCGAAGTAGTTGCAGGTGTTACCACCTTTATGACAATGGCTTATATTCTGGCAGTAAATCCATCTATTTTGTCAGCTTCCGGTATGGACAGCCAGGCTATTTTAATGGCAACTGCGTTAGCGGCTTTTGTAGGAACACTGGCAATGGCTTTGTTAGCAAATTATCCGTTTGCCTTAGCACCGGGACTGGGACTGAATGCGTATTTTGCTTATACAGTATGCGGTACTATGGGATATTCCTGGCAGATTGCCCTGTTGGCTGTATTTGCAGAAGGTTTGATTTTCATTGTTTTGTCTTTAACGAATGTGCGTGAAGCAATTTTCAATGCCATTCCGATGCAGTTGAAAAGAGGGGTATCCGTAGGAATTGGTCTTTTTATTGCATTTATCGGATTTCAGAATGCAGGAATTGTTGTCAATTCGGATTCTACTTTGGTAACTGTTTTAGATTTCACAGAAAGTTTTCATACGGCTGGAATTAGTGCAGTGTTGGCACTGATTGGTACTTTTATTATTACAATTTTATACATCAAAGGTGTGAAAGGCTCTATTCTGATTGGTATTCTGGCAACCTGGATTTTAGGTATTCTTTGCCAGTTGACTGGTTTATATACGGTTGTACCGGATGCAGGATATTATTCCCTGATTCCATCCTGGAGTGGTTTCAGTCTGAGCGCCATTACGTTAACATTTGGACAATGTTTCCAGGCAGATTTTGGTGCAATTAGAATTGTGGATTTTGCGGTAATTATTTTGGCATTCTTATTTGTAGATATTTTTGATACGCTTGGTACTTTGATTGGTTGTGCAACGGAAGCAGATATGCTGGATAAAGATGGTAAATTGCCAAGAATTAAACAGGCACTTCTTGCAGATGCAGTTGCGACCAGTACAGGTGCAATACTTGGAACTTCCACAACGACAACATTCGTAGAGAGTTCTGCCGGTGTATCAGCAGGCGGAAGAACAGGACTGGCTTCTGTTGTAACAGGATTTCTTTTCCTGCTTTCTGTTTTCCTTGCACCAGTATTTATTACAATCCCTGGATTTGCTACGGCTCCGGCATTGTTATTTGTAGGTTTTCTGATGATAAAATCTGTGGTAAAAATTGATTTTAATGATTTGGCAGAAGCGATTCCGGCCTATTTATGTCTGTTATCCATGCCGCTTATGTATAGCATTTCAGAAGGAATTGCAGTGGGTGTTATTTCTTATGTAGTTATCAACTTATTATGTGGAAAAGCAAAGAAAATTACTCCGCTGATGTACATATTGGCAGTATTATTTGTTTGTAAATATATTTTCTTATAAGAGAGTTTAGCTTCCTAAGCAGACCCGGAAGAATTTCAGAAAGAAATTCTTCCGGGATTCTTATTATATTCTGTTCATAGTTCCAGATGCCAGCTCTTTTGCGACAAAGGGAATAAAATAAAAAGGGATGGTGAGCAGTTTTTGCTCAGCATGGTATCCGTAATTATTTTTAGAAACTTTGATTGCAAATTCAAATCTATTATGATTCGCAAATTTTTGAAGAGAGTTCAGAGTTCCTCTGCCTTTTTTTACATCAATAGGATATAGTTTATTATCGGATTCAATTATAAATTCTAGTTCAGCAGAGGTTTTGCCACGCCAATAAAACAATTTATGTTCTTTGGCAATCAACTCGTTTGCAACAAAATTTTCAAAGAAAATTCCAGACAGAGTGTTTTCTCTTTCGCTAGATATAAAAGAAGCAGCATTGATTCCACTTTGATACGAGAACATACCAATATCACCGAGAAACAGGCGGAAATTACTTTT
Organism: uncultured Bacteroides sp.; assembly: GCA_964454605.1. Classification (GTDB taxonomy): domain Bacteria; phylum Bacillota; class Clostridia; order Lachnospirales; family Lachnospiraceae; genus UBA3282. Next base: position 428 of record CAYVUF010000177.1, on the reverse strand, counting down.
GTTATCCGGCATCAGAGGCATTGTAATATGTTCCTTCAACTGGAATGACTGATTGACTACATGAGCTAATGTCAACCATTGAATAGAAGTTGCGAAATCCCTGGTTTTGCTCTTTTCTTCGATAAGGCCAGGAGAAAAGTTTTTAGATTCTTTGTTAAGTTCCCTATAAATGTTTTGAAACAGAACACGAGAACGCAAAATGGCTTCTGGACTTGCCTGATATAACTCCATGTCGGAAAGATAGTTGTCATATAATACTTTGAGTATTTCTCTAGATTCAAAAAGGCTGTCGTCGTCAATATAGGTTTCAACCGCTTCCGGCATACCGCCTACCAACAGATATTTATAAACCTGTTCCAGTGCCAATTCATGAATTGTGTTGTCTAAAGGTTGTCTGTTGTAGTACGCTTTTTCTACCACATCATAGA
>CAYVUF010000176.1:3165-5137 GCA_964454605.1 uncultured Bacteroides sp. | reverse complement strand
TTGCCAGAGAATTTATTATCAGTGGTTTCCGTCAGATTGCCGCTGATAATGGTGTTGTTATTGCAGCAAGCTATTGGGGCAAGTTTAAAACAACATTCCAGATGGTTATGATTTGTCTGTTGATTGCAGACATTGCAATTCTTAGTGATGTTACAGCAGTTGTTATGTGGGTTGCTTTAGCCTTGACGGTAATTTCTCTGATTGATTATCTGGTGAAAAATAAAGATGTTATGAAAGATACCAAATAATAAGGGCAGAGAGTAGTCAGGCATCAAAGGAGAAAACATGGTTGTAGAGATTATTTCTGTTGGTACTGAAATTTTATTAGGCAATATTGTGAACACAAATGCCGCTTATCTGGCGGAAAAATGTGCTGGATTAGGCTTATCCTGTTATTATCAGGATGTGGTGGGTGATAATGAAGACCGTTTGACGGAGGTGCTGAAAACAGCATTGTCCAGAGCAGACATTCTGCTTTTGTCCGGCGGACTTGGACCAACACAGGATGATTTAACAAAAGAAGTTGTAGCGAAAGTTCTTGGAAAGAAGCTGTATCTTCATGAGCCGAGTAAAGAGGTAATTGCGGCTTATTTTCAGAGAAAAGGAATGGAAATTACAGACAACAACTGGAAACAGGCGATGGTGCCGGAAGGTTGTATTGTAATGGATAATCCAAATGGAACAGCACCGGGAATTATTATGGAAGAAAATGGGAAACATGTTATCCTGATGCCGGGACCACCCAATGAGATGGTTCCCATGTTTGAAAATGCAGTTATGCCCTATTTGAACGCGCTGCAGCCGGGGATTATTTATTCTCAGACCATTAAAGTGTGCGGCATTGGTGAGAGTAAGGCAGAGTCCATGATAGAGGATTTGATTGCTACACAGACGAATCCGACGATTGCTACTTATGCGAAAACCGGGGAAGTTCATCTGCGGGTTACTGCGAAAGCAGAAGACGAGAAGGAAGCAAAAAAACTGGTAAAGCCAATGGTAAAAGAGTTAAAGAACCGATTTGGCAATCATATTTATACCACACAGGAAGATGTTACGTTAGAGAAAGCGGTAGTTGATTTGCTGTTAGCCAATGATTTAACCATCAGTACAGTAGAATCCTGCACTGGCGGAATGCTTGCGGCAAGGCTTATCAATGTATCAGGAGTTTCAGAAGTTTTTAAAACGGGATATATTACCTATTCTAATAAATCAAAACGTAAAATTATTGGTGTCAAGAAAGCGATGCTGCAGAAATATGGAGCTGTCAGCCCGGAAGTAGCCAAGGAAATGGCAAAAGGCGGTGCACTTTTTGCAAAAGCAGATGTAGCAGTAGGAATTACTGGCATTGCTGGACCAGAAGGCGGTTCCGAAGAAAAGCCGGTAGGACTTGTCTATATCGCATGCAGCGTATGCGGAAGAGTCAGTGTGAAAGAGTGTCATTTTAGCGGCAGTCGTGCCAAAATTCGGGAAAACAGTGTTGCGGCGGCGTTATCCTTGATGAGAGAATCCATACTTGCTTATTATAGTGAGGTAACATTCGGAGTCAAGAAATCATAATTTTTGTGTAAAAATGGACGAAGTAGTTCAGAAATGGGGATTAAAATGAGTCAACAAGGACAATTTGATTTATGCCCAAAATGCGGTGCGATTGCCAGAGATGGTATGTGCCAGAGTTGTGGATATGAAATTCCGGGAGTAAAAGAAGCACTGGAAAAAGCAAATGATTTTCAAGACGTGTATCAGTCCCCGAGCAGTCAGGATATTTATCAGACACCGGATATCAGCGGCGAAACAGACAAGGAAAATTTGCCTGCACATACAGAAGTGCCGGTGAAACAGGATGGGACAGTGCCGAAGGAAGAAATGAATATTTCGGGTGGTCTGTTCTCTGGGGAACAGCAGCCGGAGGTTTCCACTGCGGTAAACGAACCAAATAGCAATGGAAATCCATATGCGGCAAACGGACAATATA
>CAYVUF010000176.1:0-3065 GCA_964454605.1 uncultured Bacteroides sp. | reverse complement strand
ACAACGGAAATCCATATGCGGCAAACGGACAATATAACAACGGAAATCCATATGCGGCAAACGGACAATATAACAACGGAAATCCATATGCAGCAAACGGACAATATAACAATGGAAATCCATATGCAGCAAATGGACAATATAACAATGCGAATTCATACCCGGGCAATAACCAATATTATAATAATGCCTATGGCAATGGATATCAGCCTTATCCCAATCCGTATAGTCCATATGCAGCACCGCAGTCGAAGAAATATACGGGACTGATTATCGGTGTTATCATAGGTGCAGCACTGCTGTTTCTGATTGCATTTGTTGCGCTGGTGTTTTTGGCTGTTCATACATATATGGAAACACGCACCGAATATGATTCTCATTATGAAGAATATAATGAGAGTAGTGATGGGTCTGAGGATTATGAATATGATGACTACGAGCATGCTATAAATGGTTATTACGAAGATGACTATTATGGTGATAACTATTATGAGGATGGATATGGTTATGAATCTGGTGAGAGTACAGAGGATGAATATTATTCCTTGCAAGATGATCTCCGATTTGATTTATCCTATTCCGTTGCGTGGGAGTATTATGAATATGAAACAGATTTGGATAATGTTATTATTTCTGTTAATTATCCGATTCTGTCAGGCGAAAATGTACCGAATCTGGATACCTTGAATGAAAAAATTGCCAAGGAAGTTCAATTTTTTACAGAATATTTTGAAGAAGAATATCAGCCATATCTGACGGAAGACGGTTTCTTTGGCGTGTCTGCAGTGGGATATGTCACATATATGTCAGAAGAAGTTTTAAGTGTTGTTTTTTCCGAAACGGTTTATTCGGATTATTTTGACTCGGTATCTTTGTATTGCATCAATATGGATATGGAAAATGGTGTTGTACTGGACAATAATGATTTGCTGAAGGTTGATGATAATTTTTCAGTCGATTTCCGGGTCAGAAGCGAGGAACAGAATGGAACGGTAGAAGGTCTGGACAGAATGTCAGACCAGGAAATAACGGATTATATGTCCGACTCAAATCTGATTGTGTTTTATATTCCAGAGGGTATGGAAATCGGTTTGAATTATGATGAAGGATGGGTAACCGTTACGTATCGGGACTATGAAGATTATCTGAATATCTTTTGAGGTGATGCAGCAAGGCAAGCACCGAAGTGTTGTATTTGAATTAGAATAAGGATATTTGGATAAAAAAGATTTTGCGAGCCATTATAGATAGGAAAGTCTATGGTGGCTTTTTCTTTTACGGTTGGATTGGCACAATCAGAAAAATTTATAAAATTTTGATATTTTAAGTACTTTATGTCAGAATATATAGTTTATAATTTTATTATAGGAAAAAAGTAGAAAGTGAAGAGAGATGACAGCTACAATTGTCCATGTAGAAAGGACAATTGTATTAGTGATTCAGGAAGTCATTAGGAATCCCATGCTGACTGATTTTTTACAGCCATTACGACACTTGGTGATGGCGGTATGATATGGATTCTGACAGCAGAAAGGGCAGTCAATAAAATATATATGAAAATAGAAAGAAGGTAATTTTATGTGGTTTGGCTTTGCAACAGGCTCTGCTTTTTTTGCCGGATTAACTTCGATTCTGGCAAAATGTGGGATTAAAAGGACAGATTCGGATGTGGCAACAGCAATCCGTACTATTGTTGTGCTGATTTTTGCGTGGATTATGGTTGCAGTCACCGGAACCGGCAGTATGATTGCGAATCTGAGTGCTGCAACACTGGTATTTCTAATATTATCAGGAGTTGCCACAGGTGCTTCCTGGCTATGCTATTTTAAGGCATTACAGCTTGGGGATGTAAATAAGGTAGTGCCGATTGATAAGTCCAGTACAGTACTTACCATTCTACTTGCATTTCTTATTCTGGGAGAAGATATTACAATCTGGAAACTGCTTGGAATAATTGGTATTGGAGCAGGAACGTTTATGATGATTCAGAAAAAGGAAAGCGCAGAAGAAAAAATGGTTAAAAAGAGTTGGTTCTTATATGCTGTTTTTTCGGCAGTATTTGCCAGTCTGACATCTATTTTAGGAAAAATAGGTGTATCTGGGATAGATTCCAATCTTGGGACCGCAATCCGTACCATTGTAGTATTACTAATGGCATGGCTTGTTGTGTTTGTAAAAGGAAAACAGCAGGAAGTGAAAAAGGTGGAGAAAAGGGAACTGCTTTTTATCCTTTTTTCAGGAGTTGCCACTGGAAGTTCATGGCTGTGCTATTACAGGGCATTACAGACAGGTCCGGCAAGCGTTGTGGTACCGATTGATAAACTGAGCATACTGGTTTCCATTGCGTTCTCTTATGTGGTTTTTCATGAAAAACTTACAAAGAAGGCATTTGCCGGACTGCTATTTATCGTGGCAGGAACATTGGTTATGTTATTATAGGAAACAGGGGCAAGTTTAGGCTTGATTTGGTGCCAGCTATTCTTGCTTTTTAAAAAGGGCTATGATACATTTAGTATATCCCGAAAGGGTGTTGTCTATTGTTCTGCTTTGCATTTCCGGTATCTCACCAATATTTCAAAGCATAAGAAAAGATAAAAAGGTTAGAAATGGAGGGATAAAGAGATGTTTATTGGACTTTAAAAATGTTAAGATAAGTATATAAAAAATATGGCAGCAAGAATAAAGTACATATTGACAAAAACGAACATTTGTTTTATTCTATTAACAGAACGGATGTTCTAGTGCGAAAAGGAGATTGTATCATGGAAAAAGATGAAAAATTAAAAGCGTTGGATGCGGCTTTAGGACAAATAGAGAAACAGTTTGGTAAGGGTGCAGTGATGAAGCTGGGTGACCCTTCCGCACAGATGAATGTTGAAACAATTCCGACGGGCTCTTTAAGTCTGGATATTGCATTAGGATTAGGCGGTATCCCGAAAGGAAGAATTGTAGAAATATATGGACCAGAATCCAGTGGTAAAACAACGGTTACATTACATATGATCGCAGAAGTACAGAAGAGAGGCGGTATTGCGGGATTTATTGATGCGGAACATGCTTTAGAC
>CAYVUF010000175.1:0-5185 GCA_964454605.1 uncultured Bacteroides sp. | reverse complement strand
GTTGAAAATGGAGAAATTGTTCCGGCAACAACTCCTGTTATTACCTGCCAGTGTATTCGTGTACCTGTATTAAATGGACATACTGCTGCAGTATTTGTGAAGTTTAGAAAACAACCAACAAAAGAGCAGTTAATTGAGAAAATCGTTAACTTTAAAGGTCTTCCACAGGAACTGAATCTGCCAAGTGCACCGAAGCAGTTTATCCAGTACATGGAAGAAGATAATCGTCCTCAGGTACAGCTTGATGTTAATTATGAAAATGGTATGGGAATCAGCGTTGGACGTATTCGTGAAGACAGCGTATATGACTGGAAATTTGTTGGACTTTCCCATAATACGGTACGTGGTGCAGCAGGTGGTGCTGTCCTTTGTGCAGAAACATTAAAAGCGAAGGGATATATTACCAAAAAAGATAACTAGATTAGAAAATACAAAAGTAAGGCCGTTGTTTCTTGCAAGCAGACGATGGTGTTGGGAGAATGATATGAGTGATTTGCGGTATCAGCTCGATTTACTGAGTGCCATGAATAGAAAATTGCAGAGGGATGAAAAGATGCTTCGCTTAATCTGTGAAACATCGAACAGTGCTTTTCTCTATTATAGCTATGAGGAAAACACCGTACAGACTATTGCAAACTGGGATTATTTCTTTGATTTCAAAGTCACGAATGAAATGGATTTTAATCGTTTCTATGATTGCGTTGAAGAAAAGTACATATCACCGCTGCGAGATGCGCTTTTTCTTGAAAAAAGAGGTATGAAATCCACTACAATCGATGTAAAAATGAAAGAAAGCAAGATGTGGGTGGAGGTCGAAACGAATATTATCTATGGCGAGCAGGGAAAGCCGACGGACAAGATTATCCGCTTTAAAGATGTAACTAAGTTTAATTCCCAGAATGATGAATTAACTTATATGGCATATTATGATATTTTAACCGGACTCTATAACAGGAATTATTTCGTGCGTCTTCTGGGAGAGTTTGTGCGCAAAGCCAAAGATGAGAACGAAAATGTAGCTGTTATGTTTATTGATTTGGATGATTTCCGTAAAATGAACGATGGTCTGGGGATTATCATAGGTGATGAGATTGTACAGGTTTTCGGACAGTTTTTGGCAGAACTTGCAAATGACAATGTTGTGATTTCACATTTCAACAGCGACCTTTATTGTATTGGTATTTATAATCCATGCGGAAGCCGCAGTGTAGAGGCTTTGCATAAAAAGATATATGAAAGATTAAAAACACCTTTCCGTTTAAGCAACGGACAGGAGATATCACTTTCAGTCAGTATTGGTGTTGCGGAATATCCTGAAGCAGCATCCAATACGCTGGAACTGATTAATTGCGCAGAGATTGTTATGTTTAAGGCAAAATCTTCTGGAAAAGGCAAGATACAGTATTTTGATGGTTCTATTCTGGAGGACTTCTTACAGAATGTATCCATTGAAACTAAGTTGAAAGAAGCTGTTTTTTCCCAGAATTTCATTATGCACTTCCAACCCCAGTTCCGTACCACAGATAAAAAACTGCGCGGTGTAGAAGCACTGATTCGTTGGAAAGACGAAGAAGGCAAAATGATTAGTCCGGATGTCTTTATTCCAATTGCAGAGAAGAATGGTACGATTGTGCCCATTGGAACATGGGTTATGGAAGAGAGTGTCCGTATTTATGCGGAATGGAAGAAAAAATATAATTATTCGTTGATTATATCATTGAATGTATCAGCCATTCAGTATAAGCAGTCGGATTTTATCGATAAAGTAGTACAGATTCTGAACAAGTATGATGTAGCACCAAGCGAAGTGGAGCTTGAGATTACGGAATCCATTCTGATTGATGATTTTCAGGAGATTACTGAGAAGCTGGCTATTTTGAGAGATATCGGGATTAAGATTTCTTTGGATGATTTTGGGACAGGCTACTCCTCGTTGTCTTATCTGAAGGGATTGCCGATTGATACGTTGAAGATTGACAAATCTTTTATTGATACCGTTATTACTGATGAAAATACAAGGATTATTACGGAATCCATCATTTATATGGTGAAAAAACTTGGATATGAAACCATAGCAGAAGGAGTCGAAACCCAGGAGCAGTACGACTATCTGCATGAGATAGACTGTGATAATATACAAGGTTATTATTTGGGCAAACCAATGCCACCAGAAAAAATTGAGAAATTGATAGAAAAGACACTTGCATAGATGTGAGGATTTTATGTTATTTGGCAGAACAGCAGAATTACAATATCTGAATAATTATTATAACAGAGAAGGCAGACAGCTTTTGGTTGTTTATGGACAGAAGCACATTGGGAAAACCACACTGCTAAAAGAGTTTGTACAGGATAAGGAAAGTCATTATTATCATGCCAGTCCCTGCTCGGAACGGGAGCAAAGATTTCAGTGGGGCAGACAGTTAACCCTTGCGGATGGAGAAAAGACAGATTTTCCGGGATTTTATGACATTTTTGAAGCTATTTGTGAAGAGAGCGAAGAAAAACAGGTTATTGTGATTGATGAATTTCAGAATATTGTGAAAAGCAGTGAAATGTTTATAAAGGAACTGGTTCGTTTCCTTCACAGCAAAGAAGAATTGATGGTTATTTTATGTAGTTCATCCATTGGCTGGGTTGAAAACAGTATGATTACCAAAATCGGTGAGGCTGCCTATGAATTGTCTGGTCTTTTGAAAATCAGGGAATTGTCTTTTGATGATATCGTCAGACGTTTTCCGGATTTTAGAATTGAAGAATGTGTAGAGGCATATGCTGTTTTAGGAGGGATTCCAGGCTTGTGGAATCATTTCGATGATAAACTGACGATACAGCAGAATATATGCAGAAATATTTTGAATCCGGACAGCTTCCTGTTTGAAGAAGGTGAACGGATGGTTACCGAGCAGTTGCGGGAAACCAGTGTGTACAACACGATTCTGGCATCCATTGCGGCAGGCAACCAGAAATTGAATGACTTGTATCTACATACGGAATTTTCCAGGGCCAAGATAAGTGTTTATTTGAAAAATCTTATGGAACTGGAATTGGTAGAAAAAGTCTTTTCGTATGATACAGCAGGCAAAGAAAACGTTAAAAAAGGAGTATACCGGATTATTCATCCGTTTGTAAACTTCTATTTTACTTATATATATCCTTATCTGAGTGCACTGCAGACTTTGTCGGTGGGGGAATATTACAATGAGTATATATATCCTTCCTTTAAGAGTTATGTTTCGGATTGTTTCAGAAAAGTATGCAGACAGCATTTGGAAAAATGGAATGAAAAAGGAAAACTTCCAATAGAATTTGAAAGCAGTGGGGAGTGGGTTGGAAAATCCGGAACCATTGATATGATTGCACAGGATGAAGAAGGCAGAACTTTAATAGCACTTTGTAATTGGGAGAAACCGGTGATGACCTATTCCGATTATGAGTGGGTTTTATCATGTGCTGAAAAAGCGAAGATAGATGTGGATTATGTTTATCTGTATACAGCAAGCAGCTTTGATGAACAATTGCATCTGGAAGCAAAGGTTAAGTCGAATCTGAAATTAGTACAGATAGCAGACATATAACGGGGAATATATGGGAAAAGATTTATTTATAGCAGAAAAGCCAAGTGTTGCAAAGGAATTTGCAAAGGCTCTGAAATTTCGTATGAGTCAGAGAGATGGCTATCTGGAATCACCGGAGGCAGTAGTAACTTGGTGTGTAGGACATTTGGTTACGATGAGCTATCCGGAAGCGTATGATGAAAAATATAAGAAATGGTCACTGGATACGATTCCGTTTATTCCAGAGGAATTTAAGTATGAAGTGATTGACAGTGTGAAGAAGCAGTTTGGAATTGTAAGCGGACTGCTGAATCGGGAAGATGTGGAAACCATTTATGTCTGTACGGACTCCGGAAGAGAAGGAGAGTATATATACAGACTGGTGGAACAGCAGGCAAATGTGACTGGTAAAGTCAGAAAAAGAGTCTGGATTGATTCCCAGACGGAAGAAGAAATTCTCCGGGGTATCCGGGAAGCGAAAGATTTATCCGCTTATGATAATTTAAGTGATGCAGCCTATTTAAGAGCTAAAGAAGACTATTTAATGGGTATTAACTTTTCAAGAGTTCTTACCTTGAAATATAGCAATCCGGTGAAGGCTTATTTGAAAACGGACAGAGCTGTGATTTCCGTAGGCAGGGTTATGACCTGCGTACTTGGAATGGTGGTAAACAGAGAACGGGAAATCCGGGATTTTGTGAAGATACCATTTTATAAAGTACTGGCAGGCATCGGAATTGAAGGCAGAAAATGTGACTGTGAATGGAAAGCAGCAGAAGGCTCCAGATTTTTTGCATCCCCCTTATTATACAAGGACAATGGTTTCCTGGAAAGAAAAGATGCGGAGGAGTTTATCCGCTTTTTGCAAGAAGAACCGAAAGCTGTTCCCAAGATTGCAAAGATAGAGAAGAAGAAGGAAACCAAAAATCCTCCGCTTTTATATAATCTTGCGGAATTGCAGAATGATTGCTCCAAATTATTTAAAATCAGTCCGGATGAAACGCTGCGTATTGCACAGGAATTGTATGAAAAGAAATTGACTACTTATCCAAGAACTGACGCTAGGGTATTATCAACAGCTGTTGCGAAGGAAATCTACAAGAACTTAAGTAAGTTAAAGGGTTATGATGTAGTTTCTTCTTATGTAGAGGAAATCTTAAAAAACAAATCCTACGCATCTATTGGAAAAACTCAGTATGTAGATGACAGCAAGGTTACAGACCATTATGCGATTATTCCAACTGGTCAGCTGACGGAGCTTAATTCTTTAAACTCGTTACAACGCAGTGTATTTGAGTTGATTTGCCGCAGATTTTTAAGCATTTTCTATCCAGCAGCGGAATATCAGAATGTAAAACTGACGGTTGGTGTAGAAAAAGAAGAGTTCTTTGCATCAGCAAAGGTGTTGAAGGTGCCTGGATACTTAGAGGTGGCTGGAATTCCAAAGAAACGCGGAAATGAGAATGTAGATGGTGGGGAAGAGGCATCTGCCGATGCTGAAAACATGGACGGTTCGCAAGGGGATGGCAATCCATTTGCCGATGGAAATGCTGAGAATGGGGAATCACGTGCACAGAATCCAGAAGTGTTACTTGCGCTGGCGGAAAAACTATCTGTCGGTGATGTGA
>CAYVUF010000174.1:0-5186 GCA_964454605.1 uncultured Bacteroides sp. | reverse complement strand
TTCTTTCTCAATCAGATGCGCCGCCAGCTTATCCATCAGTTCTCGGTTTTCCTGTAATAATCTCTTGGCTTCTTCGTAGCTTTCCTTGAGCATTATCATCACTTCCGTATCAATATCCGCTGCTGTTACATCGGAACAGGTCAAGGATGCCCTGCCATCAAGATACTGGCTCTCTACGGTAGCAAGACCCATTAAGCCGAACTTTTTGCTCATACCGAATCGGGTAATCATATTTCGGGCAATACTGGTTGCCTGTTCAATATCATTTGCTGCACCGGTTGTTACCGTATCAAAAACAATTTCCTCAGCAGCGCGACCACCCAGAAGTCCTACCAGTCTATCACGCAGTTCCGCTTCGGTGTTCAAATATTTCTCTTCCTCTGGCACATGCATTACATAACCAAGTGCTCCCATAGTTCTCGGCACAATGGTAATCTTCTGTACTGGCTCTGAATTTTTCTGCAAAGCACTCACAAGTGCATGGCCTACTTCATGGTAAGAAACAATCTTACGCTCTTCCTTACTCATAATTCGGTCTTTTTTCTCTTTTCCAACAAGTACCTGTTCTACCGCATCGAACAAGTCTTTCTGGCTGACAAATTCTCTGCCCATCTTAACAGCGTTAATTGCCGCTTCGTTTATCATATTGGCAAGGTCCGAGCCAACTGCGCCGGATGTTGCCAGTGCAATTTCATCCAAATCTACGGTTTCATCCATCAGTACATTTTTGGCATGTACTTTCAAAATCTCCACACGTCCCTTTAAGTCTGGTTTGTCAACGATAACTCTTCTGTCAAAACGTCCCGGACGGAGCAGTGCTTTGTCCAGAATCTCAGGCCGGTTGGTTGCTGCCAGAATGATAATACCTTTCTTAGCATCGAAACCATCCATCTCCGAAAGCAACTGATTCAGTGTCTGCTCACGCTCTTCATTTCCACCACCATACTTCGTGTCACGGCTTCTGCCGATTGCATCAATCTCATCAATAAATACGATACAAGGTGCATTTTTCTCAGCTTCTTTGAACAAATCACGTACACGCGAAGCACCTACACCAACATATAATTCAATAAAATCCGAACCCGACAGGGAGAAGAATGGTACATGTGCTTCTCCTGCCACTGCCTTGGCAAGCAACGTTTTACCAGTACCCGGAGGTCCGACTAAAAGTGCGCCCTTCGGCAGCCTTGCACCAATCTTGGAATATTTTCCCGGATTATGCAGGAAGTCAACTACCTCCACAAGGGATTCCTTGGCCTCATCTTCTCCTGCAACATCCTTAAAAGTAATTCCAGTTTCTTTCTGTACATACACTTTGGCATTACTTTTACCAACTCCCATCGGACCGCCGCCTTTGCCCATTTTGCGGAATAACAGGCTTAACAGTCCCCACATCAGCAGAATTGGTAAAATATAATACAACAGTACTGTCATAATAACACTTGAACTATCCGCCACCTGCTTGTTAATCGCAATATCATGCTCTAACAATCTGGCTGTCAGCGTATCATCCTCTTCCATTTTACCTGTGTAATAGGAAATTTCTGTTCCATAAGCATATACAAAAGGATTCTTTGACTCTTCCTGCTTCGGATAAATTGTAATCCGGTCAGAATCCACTACCACATTGTCAATTTCATCCTTCTCAATCATTTCTACAAATTCGTTGTAGCTGATTTCCTGATTGGTTGCACCAGTCATGAACTTCATAAACATGCTGATGCTGAATAAGGTAACCAGGGCTGCCACGATTAAGATAACCAGACTCTGTTTCTTAGGGTCATTGCCATTGCTTCCTGGTCCGCCTGCACCACCATTTCCATTATTCGGTCCACCATTCTGATTCCCATTATTATAATTACCATCATATTGGTTTAAGTTATTGTCCATTATGAGGAGTCCTCACTTTCAAAAATTAGTCTACTCCTATTATAGGTAACCAATTTTTATAAATCAACAAGATATTTATGAATTTCTGGACACAAATATTAAAGATTTCTAAATTTTCAGGATTCCAGGGCATTTAAACGGTCAACCAACTGCTGTACGTCTGCCATAGAAACATTTCCCTGAAAGCTGACCGGACCACGCAGCGGCATATAACGAAGCATGGCATCCATCATTTCATCCGAGATAGCCTCCTCCGCAGCACTTCCTTCTTCTGCCTTCTGTTCTGTATCAAAAAATCCCCGCATCATAAAAGGTTTGGCAATTTCCCATGCTGCTGGATTGTTCATCGCATCACCGGCTGGTGTATCTGTGGTATACACGAACGGTAATTTGACGGTAGATGTAACGTGAACCGCTTCCGCAAGCACAATATCTCTGGAAGATTTTCCAATGAGAATCTCAAATTCTCCTGTTTCCACATGCCAGTCGTGAATTTGTACATTGTAATATGCAAAGGCTCTTTTATCTAAAGTAAAGGTAACTCGTTTGGTTTCTCCCGGTGCAAGCTCTACTTTTGCAAAATCACGTAATTCTTTCACTGGACGAATCACTGTACTTTCCTTGTCTGCCACATAAAGCTGTACCACTTCTTTTCCTGCCATGCTTCCCGTATTTGTCACATCCACACAAACTTCTAAGGTGTCAGTGTCTTTCATACTGCTCTTATCTATGGTTAAATTGGAATAAGCAAACGTAGTATAGGAAAGTCCATAGCCAAATGGGAACAGAACCTCCATTTTTTTCTTGTCATAGTAGCGATATCCCACAAAAATACCTTCCCGGTACTCTACTACATCTCCTTCTCCCAAATAGGATAAATAGGAAGGATTATCTTCTAACTTTAATGGAAATGTTTCCGGCAGTTTTGCACTTGGATTCACTTTTCCAAAAAGAATATCGCATACCGCACCGCCTACTGCCTGTCCGCCCAGATATGCCTCCAGCACACCTTTTACCTTATCTATCCAAGGCATTTCAACCGGAGAACCATTGTGTAAGACCACAATTGTATTCGGCTGTACCTCTGCCACCTTGGCAATCAGTTCATTCTGACAATCCGGCATAGACATATGCACTCTGTCAAAGCCTTCTGATTCAAACGCATCCGGCAGACCTGCAAAAATAACTGCTGCTTTGGCATTTCTGGCTGCTTCTATGGCTTCTGCAAGCAGCTTATCGTCAGTTCTATCCTCTTCTTCTATAAAACCTTGTGCATAAACAATATTCTCCATTCCGGCAACAACATCCATAGCAGAGGTAATCTTATGACTGTTGATGTGAGAACTTCCTCCACCCTGATAACGTGGTTTTGCCGCATATTTTCCAATAAAAGCAATCTGCTCTTTCTCATTCAGCGGAAGAATATTGTCTTCATTTTTCAAAAGAACAATGGTTTCTTCTGCTACTTTCCGCGCCATTTCGTGGTCTTCATCTTTGTTCCATACTGCTTCTTTCTCTCTGTTTTCTTCAAAACGGAAGATAATGTTTAACAATCTTTCCACCGTAGTATCCAGTACACTTTCTTCCAGTTCCCCCTTTTGTACTGCTTCCACAATCAACTTATCGTTGGCTCCTAAGGAAGATGGCATTTCCAAATCCAATCCTGCCTTCAAATCCGCTACCCGATGATTCACAGCACCCCAGTCGCTCATAACATATCCGTCAAATCCCCATTTGTTGCGCAGGGTTTCCGTCAGATACTGACGATTTTCTGCCGCATAAACTCCATTGATTTTGTTATAAGAACACATCACTGTCCAGGGTTTCTGCTTCCTGACTGCCCCTTCAAAAGCCGCCAGATAAATTTCATGCAGCGTTCTTTCATCGATTCTGGAATCCGAAGACATTCTTCTCGTTTCCTGATTATTGGCAAGAAAATGCTTGATGCTGGTGCCAACATTCTGGCTCTGCACACCCTGAATCAGTGCACCTGCAATTTCCGTTGCCACAACCGGGTCTTCTGAATAGTATTCAAAATTACGACCGCATAAAGGAGAACGCTTAATATTCACTGCTGGACCTAAAATAACACTGACTCCTTCTGCCTGACATTCTTTTCCAATGACTTCTCCCATTCTAGTCAGCAATTCCCGGTTAAAAGAAGCCGCTGTCCCGCATCCTGCCGGAAAACATACCGCTTTGATACTTTCATTGACTCCCAGATGGTCACCTGCTTCATCCTGTTTTCGCAGTCCATGAGGTCCATCCGATACCATGGTTGCCGGAATGCCCAGTCGTTCTACCGCTTTGGTATGCCAGAAATCTTCTCCGGAACACATACTTGCTTTTTCCTCTAACGTCATTTGTGAAATTAATTCTCTTATTTTCTCTGCTGTCATAATTTACCGCCTCTCTATTATCTTTTCTGTTTTTTGCACAGCCCCAACTTGTTTTGTATGAACAAAGTGTAGCATGGAAAATAGATTATTCCTATGTCTTGGTATGACCATTTTTTATGTCAATATTGACTTTTAATTGAAAATAGTAGATGATAATAGCAGAAAGGAATTGATGATATGACACAGTACACTCACGAAGAAGTTCAGACCGAAGCCTCCATTCATGTAAAATTTATGATTTATGAAGATTCCAATCATCTGATTACCGAGCACTGGCACCGTAGCATGGAAATCGTCTATTTATACCAAGGGGAAATGGATGTTACCATAAACAGTAAGAAATATCGTTTGTCCACTGGGGACTTCATCATCATCAATTCTGCAGATATTCATGCTACCCAGTGCTATGAGCATGCAACCATTCTGCTTTTGCAGATTCCCTTTGATTTTCTCCAGCATGCTATACCGGACTATGACAATGTTCGCTTTTCACTGGGAAAAAATTATTCCGATACACCTGTCTGTTCCGCTGCCTGCACATCGGAAACCGCACAGGAAATCCGGCATATTTTGACATCAATGGGCAGCTTATATCAACAGAAACCACAGGGATATTCTCTCCGTTTTTCCAGTCTGCTCTATGAATTTCTCTATCTTTTGGTGATTCATTATCAGGTTCCCATTGATTCCACCGCCAAAATTCAGAGTCAGAAAAATTTAAAACGTCTGGAACCGGTTCTGCAATATGTTAAAAAACACTATCAGGAAACCATCTCCTTGGAAGAAGCAGCTGCTCTTGCTTCGCTAAATTGTGAGTATTTCTGTCGTTTCTTCAAAAAAAATGGTTCTAAAATAAATGTTGGGGTGACGTTTTTTTCGTCCCTCAGCATTTTTTTG
>CAYVUF010000173.1:0-5209 GCA_964454605.1 uncultured Bacteroides sp. | reverse complement strand
TTTTACAACTTTTAAATCGTGTAACTCGTCCTCATATTTTCTAAGTCCTTCATAAGTTAAAATATTTTTCTTTTCTTCCATGACAACTCGCCCTTTCTTTATCTCCTATTTAAACGAAAGATTTTCCTTCGTCACTTGCATAAATGAACTAATTTATCATACCCACTTTTTACCGCAGTGTCAAGGTATTTCAGCGGAGAGAGGTAGAAAACCTCTGCACATTTTCGTGTCAGAAAGGTTTCTTTTTTCTCAGATGCGTTCACATCCAGATACGTATCTCCAGACTGCACCCACCGAAAGGAAATCCCCTCTGAAACACCGTAATCCAGAAAAAGTACCGGCTGATTTCTTTGCCCGTCATTTTGTCTGTCCCTTCCCCGGTATATGGTATTTTTCGTTATCCCACTTTTCTCCGCTATCTGTGCCATCAGTCCATATTCATAATAAAAATCCTGGGTAAATTCTCCAATTGCTTCCCGCCATCTTTGCTGTTCTTCCGGGTCTGCTTCATACACAATCAGAAGTCGATTGATTTTTGAAAAAAAAGGCTGCATCATCTGGTTAAAATACCGCATCTGGACTTCCGGAAAAACCTCTTTTCCCAGTAAAAGCACTATGGATTCGAAGGTTTGATTCTGCCTGTTCCACAGCCTGTTTAATATTTGGTTCGTCAGAAAAAGGAACTCCGTCGTTAGTTCTTCTGATTCTATCTGAAAAATCCTGCTTATTTGGGGATGCAGTATGATGGTATCCACAGTTTTCTCATCTGCCTGTGCATATTGCAGAATCTGTTTCTGTGTCTGACTCATGATGCGAAGCAGTTTCTCTTTTTTCCATGTCTGATATTTTCCCGGTATCATCACCGCATAAATAGTCAGATTATCCTGTTCCATCTTAAAAAATGGTAACTGCGCCTTTTTCATAAAATATCGGTCTGTTTTCTTATTCTGAAGGATTCCGGGCAGAACTCTGTCTTCTCCTATCAGCTTATCCTGTGCAATATAGTAAATGATTGTTTCGTTTCCCATATCAGAATATACGCTACATCTGACCGACTAATTCCTCCAGTCTTTCAAAAGTTTCAATCGCATTTACCTGTTGTCTTAGTTTTGCCGAATTAGGCATGCCGGCACTGTACCAGGACACATGTTTACGCATTTCACGTACCCCGGTATATTCGCCTTTGCATTCATATTGCAGCTTACAGTGGCGCAGCATGGTTTCTTTTCGTTCTTCTGGTGTCGGCGGCGGCAAAATCGTTCCATCTTTCAGATATGCCGCTATCTCACGAAAAATCCATGGATTTCCCCGGCAGGCACGTCCAACCATAATACCGTCGCATCCTGTCTGTTCTATCATTTGTGCCGCGCTGATACCATCCACAATATCACCATTTCCGATAACCGGAATGGAAACTGCTTCTTTGACTTTTGCTATGATTTCCCAATCTGCTTCCCCGGCATAAAACTGTTCCCGGGTTCTGCCATGTACCGCAACTGCACTTGCTCCGGCATCTTCCATTGTCTTTGCCATTTCCACTGCATTGATATGGTCTTTGTCAAAACCCATACGAAATTTTACCGTAACTGGTTTTTTGATGGCTTTCACTGTGGCTGCCACAATCTCTCCGGCAAGTTTCGGATTTTTCATAAGGGCAGAGCCTTCTCCGTTGTTAACCACCTTGGGTACTGGGCATCCCATATTGATGTCCAAGATGGAAAAAGGCCTTTCTTCTATCTGTTTTGCCATTTCACTGACAATTTCAGGGTCAGAACCAAATAACTGCAAAGATGCAGGTCCTTCATCCGGATGTATTTCCATCAGACTATCCGTATTCTTATTTTTATACATGATGGCTTTGGCACTTACCATTTCCATACAGACCAGTCCGGCTCCCTGTTCTCTGCACAGCAGACGAAATGGCAGGTCTGTTACACCTGCCATAGGAGCCAGAATAATATTATTTTCTAAGGTTACATTTCCTATTGTAAGTTTTGTTAAGTGATTCAAGTTTCTTCTCCATCCTGTTCCAGTTCTTCCTCCAGAATATTTTCATGCAAAATAAATACTCTGTAATACAGACTTAAGGATTCAAACATTTCCTGTCGGTTTCTGCGGATTTCTCTTATCATAAGTCCGCTGCTGATTTCATCGTAGAGCAAATCGTTTTCCTCTGCGTTTGTTTCCATGGAAACAGTCCCATCTTCTTCAAAGACAATGGTGAAAATGCCGCCTACTTCCTCTGTAAAAAGTACACAGATAACATGCAGTTCTTCTTTGATAGACTCCGGGATTCCAGAAAATTTTTCATTAAAATAATATTTCTGTTCGTAGGCATTGGCGCCGCAAAGCACGACTCTCTTATCCTCCATACTATTGTTCTCCATTTCTATTCTCTCTTATGCTGTGTTAAACTTATTTTATCACATCAAGTATATCCATACAGTCCTCTGACAGAAACTTCACCTGCATATACCTCTTCTATTTCTCCAGTGTTCCGTTCTACTAACAGTTCTCCGGTTTCGTTGATGCCTCTGGCAATGCCGGTATACTCCCCCTGAGGGTCCAATACTTTCACCTCCGCATCCCGGTTGATTAAACGCTGCTGGTAGCACTCCCGCAATTCTGACAGGTTTTGTTTTCTGACAAATATGTCATAATTCTTTTCAAAATAGAACATGACACGTTCTATGACTGCTGCCCCGGATACCTGCTGCCCTGACTCTATTTTCAGTGACGTTGCTATCTCTCTGATATCTGCTTCAAATTCTGACAGGCTTTGATTAGTGTTAATGCCAACACCAATTACCACATAATGGATGTAATCCATTTCTGCACTCATCTCGGTTAAAATGCCACAGACTTTTTTCCCATGTACCACAATGTCATTGGGCCACTTAATCTTCGCATCCAATCTGGTGATTTCGGTAATTGCTTCTGCAACGCTCAGTGCCATAACCAAGGTAAGCATAGCTGCTTTATCGGGTGCAAAATCAGGTTTCAAGGCAAGGGACATATAAACCGCGCTTCCTTCCGGTGACTGCCATGTTCTTCCCCTTCTTCCGCGGCCATTGGTCTGCTTCCTTGCCACGACCAGCGTACCATGAGGTTTCCCTTCTTCTGCCAATCTTTTGGCATCCACATTGGTAGAACTGGTTTCATCCAGAAAAAAGACTTTTTTCCCTGCCCACTGTGTCAGCATCCGGCTTGCAATCTCACTTTCTGAAAAAATATCGGGACAGGAAAGCAGCCGATACCCTTTTCTGGTAACGGATTCTATTTCATATCCTTCTTCCTTCAGTTGATTGATAACTTTCCAGACAGCAGTTCTTGACACCTCAAAAGTTTCACATAACTGCTGCCCCGACACGTAACCTTCGCTCTTTCGCAGCAAAGACAAAATATCTGTTTTATCCGTTCCCATACTTAGCAAGTTCCATCTTCCGGCATGCCAAGTGTTACTGCCATAACCGCTTTAATTGTGTGCATACGGTTCTCTGCTTCGTCGAAAACAATGGACTGGGGAGATTCAAACACTTCATCCGTTACTTCCATTTCATGGATGCCGAATTTTTCACTAATTTCTTGTCCAATCTTGGTATGTAAATCATGAAATGCCGGCAGACAGTGCATGAAAACAGATTTCTCGCCTGCATTTTCCATGACTTTGCGATTAACCTGATATGGCATCAAATCATGAATACGACTGGTCCATACTTCGTCTGGCTCTCCCATGGATACCCAGACATCTGTATAAATGACATCAGCTCCTTTGGTTCCTTCTTCCACACTTTCGGTCAGGCAGATGCTGCCGCCTGTCTGTGCTGCAATCTCTTCACATGCTGCAACCAGTTCTTTTGCCGGGAAATATTCTTTTGTGGTGCATGCGGTAAAGTGCATACCCATCTTTGCGCAGGCAACCATCAGGGAATTGCCCATGTTATAACGTGCATCTCCCATATAAGTCAGCTTAATGCCTTTCAAGAATCCAAAATGTTCCCTAATCGTAAGAAGGTCCGCTAACATCTGTGTGGGATGAAATTCATTAGTCAGACCATTCCATACCGGTACTCCGGCATATTTTGCCAGTTCATCGACGATTTCCTGTTCAAATCCACGATATTCGATGCCTTCATACATACGTCCCAGAACCCGGGCAGTATCTGCAATACTTTCTTTTTTGCCAATCTGGGAACCTACCGGGTCCAAATAGGTTGTTCCCATTCCCAAATCATGTGCTGCTACTTCAAAAGAACATCTGGTTCTGGTACTTGTTTTTTCAAAAATAAGAGCCACATTTTTTCCACGCAAAAAATCTACCGGAATGCCCTTTTTCTTTTTCTCTTTTAAATCTGCTGCCACATCCAGCATATAGATGATTTCCTCTGGTGTAAAATCCAGAAGTTTCAAAAAATTACGTCCTTTTAAATTCATGTTCTTCTTCTCCTTTGGCTCTTTTTTCATTACCTGTTTATTCCACAATAGGACGGTCCATCCGAACCGTCCTACATCGTTTTCTTTATTATCTGCTTCTTATTTCAGAAGTTCTTTTGCAGATGCAGCCAATCCTGCCAGTCCCTGAATTTCAGACGGAATGATAATCTTAGTTGCCTGACCATCTGCAGCTTTTTCGAAGGCTTCCAGACTCTTAATCCGAAGAACTGCCTCATCTGCTCCTGCTTCCCGCAGCATACGGATACCATCCGCAGTTGCCTGCTGTACCTTCAAAATTGCTTCTGCTTCACCTTCTGCCTCACGAATCATTTTTTCCTTCTGTGCTTCAGCACGCAGAATAGCAGACTGTTTCTCAGCCTCTGCTTCCAGAATTGCAGATTCTTTATTTCCTTCTGCCACTAAGACAGTGGATTTTTTCTCACCCTCTGCACGCAGAATAGCTTCCCGTCGCTCACGTTCTGCTTTCATCTGCTTCTCCATAGCATCCTGAATGGCTGCTGGCGGAATAATGTTCTTAAGTTCCACACGATTCACTTTAATTCCCCAAGGGTCAGTTGCAATATCCAGAGAAGCACGCATTTTGGTATTGATAATTTCTCTGGAGGTAAGTGTCTGGTCCAACTCCATCTCACCAATGATATTTCTGAGTGTTGTTGCTGTCAGATTTTCAATTGCCATAATCGGATTTTCTACCCCGTAAGCAAATAGCTTAGGGTCAGTAATCTGGAAAAAGACTACGGTATCAATTCTCATG
>CAYVUF010000172.1:0-5214 GCA_964454605.1 uncultured Bacteroides sp. | reverse complement strand
TATGCTAACCCATTCAGAACATACCCATTAGTTAACGACTATGAGAAGTTCAAAAAGTTAGTAGAAGAGAAGAACGTAGATTGCTACATCGTTAATACAGGTGATTTCATGGGTGAGAAGGTTAAACCTGCTGATACTCTTGGAATTCTTGAAACAATCGTTGAAGGCAAAGCTAACTTTGAAAAATGGGGCAACTTCGATGATATTGAAATCATGAATACATGGGATGGCCAGACAGAAGGATTCAAGAACTTCAAAGCTGACCTTAACGATGCTGATTACAAAGCACAGTTAAAATCTGCTATGCAGACTCGTGTAAATGCAGTTGAAGGCTTTGCAACAAACAAAGAAGGTTATGACAAACTTCCTGATGAAGCTTTAGCAGCTCTGAAGAAGTTAGTTGATGCTCTTAACTAATTAGCATTTTAAAAAGATGGATAGAAAGGGATGTATGGATTCATACGTCCCTTTTTACGTGAGAAAAATATTGTTTTTTCGTTGCGACAGAAATATAAAATTTTGTTGTATTTTATAGCATTCTCGGATATAATATAACTAACCTGAGATGTGCGACAACTCTTGTTATTTTGAACCTACAGTTACTTTAAACGGGATTCCTATATTTCCATGTGGATGTCAGGCCTCCGGTCTTGGAACCTTATGCAGTGGAAGGCAGAAATGTGGTTGCGGTTACCCACCTAGCTATAGCTAGGAGTCAAAATACAAGAACCGGCATTTTGGGGATATACGAAAGAAAAAGCAGTCAATCTGGCTGCTTTTTCTTTTTGTATAAATTGGAAATGGTTTGTGGGTTGCGGAAAGGAAGGCTCGCAGCCAGACTGGTTTTCAGTTAGAACAGATAAGGGTAAATGGGAGAAGGGAATGAATGAAAGACTGAAAAATATAGGAAAGCTATTCTGTATTCTGGCAGGCCTTCTGTTTCTTTTTTGCTTGTGGCTGTGTCAGCAGGATTTTGAAAAACAAGTACCGGAAGGGGAAAAGATTACAGCAGAAGATGTACAAATTTTGCTGAAAACATTGGAAATACCAGTGGATATCGAACAGACTACTTATTTTACATATCACCAGTACAAAGAACTATATAGACAATTAGAGGGAAGTAAAATACAAATGCCTGATTTTGCAGAAAAATATGAAGATTCTCATGAGATGCTAAAAGAAGACTGGTATCAGGCATATCAGACGATTCTGGCTTACTTTGATGCGGATGCTTCGGTCTGGAAAACAACCATTTTTATTTTGAAAGTGGATGCTTTGGGAAATAAGGTATATACACAGAATCATACATACCAGTTTCTGTCTTCTTCTTTTGGGCAGTCTGAGTTTGGCAAAGAAGAAGTGTATGTGCAGGGAGATACACTTTTAACCAGTGTAAGAAAACTGGATGAGAAGACTATTTTGGAAAATGTATGGGTTATGGAATCTTCGGACGGAAAACTGGATTGTTTTTATCATCAGGTAAACTTTTCAGTTACCACAGAGAAAACTGCAGAAAGGGAACAGATAGCGGATTTAACCTTCGAAAACGGAAAGCTCACAGAAGTACAGACTAAAACAGAAAAAATTCATGGAAAGCTGCTGAGTGTTACCGGGAATCAGATAGAAATCGAAGGGTACGGTACCTTTGAAACAGCGGAAAATATGGAAGTATATAAGTTATCCGGCACTCTGGAAAGTAAGAACAAAAAGGACCTGTTAATTGGCTATGACTATACAGATTTTGTGGTCTGGAACAAGCAAATCTGTGGGGCATTGGTGGCAAGAGAAGGGGAAACAGACAGGATTCGGGTTTTACTGAAAAATACCGCAAACGGAACGTATTTTTATGACGAAGCCATCCTTTGTGTGGATGGGTCAGAAACCCAGGTAAGGGCAAAGGATTTAAAAGAAGGTGAAAGAATATCTTTTGAAGCAAAAGCATTAACGGATAAGGTAACACTTCAGCTTACAGAAGGAAATAAAGCAGACAATGCGTTTCGTGGAAAATTGGAATTGTATAAAATGAAGCAGGGGATGATTATTGTCAATGAATTGCCTTTGGAAGAATACCTGTATGCAGTGGTTCCCAGTGAAATGCCGGCTTCCTATCCCATAGAAGCACTAAAAGCCCAGGCGGTGTGTGCCAGAACCTATGCTTATCGCTATATCAGACAGGCAGGACTGGGAGAATATGGAGCGCATCTGGATGATACGACTGCTTATCAGGTATATCATAATATGGCCGAAAGCGCCGCTGCAACAACTGCAGTGAAAGAAACAACAGGAATGATGTTGTATCACGACGGAGAACTGGCTGAGAACTATTATTATTCTACCTCCTGTGGTTACGGAACAGATACGAAGGTCTGGAAAGGCGAGGGCAATCAGGACACCTCTTACATCCATGCTGGAAAGTATACGAAACAGCAGATTGACAGGGAGAAGGATGGAACAGAATATGATTCTATGGTTTCACCCCAGGATATGATGCAGGAAAAGAATTTTGCTTCCTTTATCCAGACTGTTGATGAAAATGATTTAGAGAAAGAGGAAGCATGGTACCGTTGGAGCTATGAGGTGACTGATATTGATGCAGAAAAAATGCTTTCGAGAATCCAGAGCAGGTATCAAAGCAATGCCAGTCTTATTTTGAAGAAGATGGGAGAAGGGGAAAAGAGTTATTATGTTTCGGAACCTATTGAAGAAATCGGCAGAATCCATGAAATTCAGATTCTTAGAAGAGGCGTTGGAGGAGTGGCAGATGAGCTTTTGATTACGGGGGATAAGGCAACGGTAAAAGTGATTTCTGAGTATAATATACGTGCCATATTATGTGATGGTAAAAGCAAGGTCATAAAACAGGATGGAAGTACGGTTGTACCAGGCACTTTATTGCCCAGTGGTTTTTTTGTGATTCAAACTGGAAAAAAGGAAGATAACGTGGTAGGATATAAGTTGATTGGCGGCGGCTACGGACATGGAGTCGGAATGTCACAAAATGGAGCGAAAGTAATGGGGAATTTAGGATATCATTATCAGGAAATATTAGGAACTTTTTTTGTGGACTGTGAGGTAAAGAAATGAGAATGACAGTCAGATTGTATTACATATTCAGAAACTTTTCCAAGCAGATGACACGAAAGAATATCAGTTCTTTTGCTGCGAGCGCAGCTTTTTTTCTGTTTTTGGCGGTGATTCCGCTGCTGATGTCTTTGTGTGCAATTCTGCCCTATACACCGCTTACAGCAGAAAATTTAATCGATGCGATTATGCAGGTGACACCTGGTGCAATGGATGGATTTGTGGCGCAGGTGGTTGGGGATGTATATGAGAGGTCGGCGGGAACCATTACCGTTTTTGCATTGGTTGCAGTCTGGTCGGCAGGCAAAGCAATGTTGGCACTGATAAGGGGATTGAATGAGGTCAATGACTTTGAAGAGCACCGGAATTATCTGGTACTGCGCATGATAGCATTTTTCTATACGGTTATTATGCTGGTAGCAATTCTGATTTCCATGCTGATTATGGTTTTTGGCAATGTAATCGTGAATATAGCATTGCATGATTTCCCCCAGTTACACGTTGTGGTACAGGTCATCATGCACTTTCGTTTTTTGTTTTCATGGGTGTTTCTGACGATGGCATTTGCAATGATTTATGCTTTTGTACCAGGAATTAAGCTGCGATTCCGCAAACAGCTTCCGGGAGCTGCGTTTTCTGCGGTGGTGTGGAGTATCGCATCCTTTGCATTCTCAATTTATGTAGATAATTTTAATGGTTTTGGAACCTATGGAAGTCTGACAACGGTTGTTATTATGATGATTTGGTTTTATATGATGATGTACATTCTTCTGATAGGAGCACATATCAACCGCTATTTTGGTCCGGTTTACAAATTCCTGTTTGGATGGCTTGACAAGTCTGCTAAAAATTACTAAAATGTCAAGTAGTGGTTCAGTTTTTTGCAAAGAAGTCAGAAAATTGACCGAGAAAGAAAAAGGCATTGATGGTGTCAGTAGAACATCATTTTCTTACAGAGAGAGGAAGTCAGCGGCTGTAAACTTCCTTAAGTTCAGATGATGATTTGAATTTCCCACCGGAGCTGCTTGAAGGAAAGACCAGAGGGTTGAGTAGTTTAAGACGGAGAAGCACGTTACGCAAGAAGAGAGTCTGCCATTTTGATTCGTGCGTTTGTTCGCAGGAAGAACAGAGAATGAATGGAAATGACAGGAAACTGGGTGGTACCGCGGATATGATTCGTCCCATGTGTGTTAGCACATGGGATTTTTTTTATTTATTTTTTATGGAAGAAAGGAAACAGAGTAATGAAAGAAAAAATTCAAAAACTCACAGAACAGTTTGGAGAAGACCTTTCTAAAGTAGCTGATTTGGCTATTTTGGAAAACTTACGTCTGGATTATATGGGTAAGAAAGGTCAGATTGCAGAGTTAATGAAGGAACTGGGCAAAATTCCGGCAGAACAGAAAAAGGATGCAGGACAGATGATTAATACCTTCAAGCAGGAGGTTATTTCCCGTTTTGAAAACAAAAAAGAGGAGTTAGTCCGGGCAGAAGAGAAAAGAATGATAGATGCAGCAGAAAGCTATGATGAATCTCTTCCTACGGAGAATCCTTGCGGCTCCTATCATCCGATTACTCTGGTACAGCGTGAGCTGGAAGACATTTTTGAATCGATGGGTTTTGACGTAGAAGATTATAACGAAATTGTGGATGATTATCATTGCTTTGAAGCATTAAATATTCCGAAATTCCATCCGGCAAGAGATATGCAGGATACGTATTATTTATCCACCCAAAATCAGTTATTAAAGAGTCATACTTCGGCAGCACAGAATACCATTATGATGAAATATGGAAAAGCACTGAAAGAAAAGAATCGTCCAATCAGAGCGGTATTCCCAGGAAGATGCTTCCGAAATGAAGCAATTGATGCCTGCCATGAGAATACCTTTTTCCAGATGGAAGGTATTATGATTGATAAGGATATTTCCATTTCGAATCTGATTTATTTTATGAAAACAATGTTGTCAGAGGTCTTTGAAAAAGATGTGACAGTAAGACTCCGTCCAGGATTTTTCCCATTTGTGGAACCGGGATTTGAGTTAGATATCCAGTGTCTTATCTGCGGCGGAGAGGGATGCCCATCCTGTAAAAATTCCGGTTGGCTTGAACTTTGTCCATGCGGTATGATTC
>CAYVUF010000171.1:0-5234 GCA_964454605.1 uncultured Bacteroides sp. | reverse complement strand
ATCTTGGCTGTTACCGTATCAATGGCATCCACTACATAAGAATATTGTGATAAATCAAACTCTGAAGCATTTTCCGGCAGATAAAAATACGGATAGGTCTTCACTTCCGCCTCTGGATTGATGGACAATATCCTTTCTTTCATCACATCCACTTTATATTTTCCCAAAGTATCTTTGGTCGCAATAATCTGGCGATTCAGATTTGTAAGATTCACCTTATCATTATCTACCAATGCCAACGTGCCAATACCGCTTCTTGTCAATGCTTCAACCACATATCCTCCCACTCCGCCGATTCCGAATACAATAACACTTGCCTTTTTCAGTTGATTCATTGCATCCCTGCCAAGCAGCAGTTCTGTTCTCGCAAATTGATTGTCCATCTCTTTTTCTCCTTATACTATAAAAGAGTTCACCTGCAGACTTTCCGCAAGGAACTCTTTCCCTTCATATGACCGCAGTCTTATTTTTCCCCAAAATCGCACACTCAAAACAGATTATAAAATCGGCTTCCATTTTGAAAAGTAATCCACAAAGCTGCTGCCGAAAAAAGAATGGTAAAAGCTAGTGTCATATAATCATTTCTCTGAAATGACTTTGCTGAATACCAAGTTCTTTTCTTATATTTACCAAATCCTCTCAGTTCCATTGCATTACTGACAACATCAATTCTGTCCATACTGGAAAAAACAAGCGGGAAAATGATAGCTGCCATACTTTTAATACGTTTTAAAAAGGATGCCTTCTTAGACATTTCAATTCCTCTGGCTTCCTGAGCATGTTTGATTTTGGTAAAATCATCCTGCACATCCGGAATATAACGAAGTGCAATTGCCACAGAATAACCAATATTATAATGAATGCCAATTTTATTCATAGATGCCGCAAACTCACTTGGATTCGTCGTCACAATAAACATAAACACCGCCGGTATAACCGTCAGATATTTTATCATAACGTTAAATTCATAAAAAAGCTGCTCCTTGGTAACTGTATAATTACCAAACAAATGTAATAAAGGTGTTTCTGTCCCATAAATTTTCGTTCCTTGTCCGGGCGAAAAGAAAAAAATCGCAATCAGATTGATAACCAGAAACAACATAATAAATTTGAATACAGCACCTACCTGTTTCCATTTTGTCTTAGACATTGCAAAAATAATAAGACTTAAAACAAGCATTACAAGAAGGACTCTGGTATCATAAGATATCATGCTGACAATCGACCACAGCAGGAAAAATATCAACTTGGTAACTCCACTCAATCTGTGAATCCAGGTATCTTTTTCTTCATAAGATAATACCCTTGCCACTACTCTACCTCCTTCATCTTTCGTCCATTCTCACGCTCATAATAAATAAAGCAGTCCACAAAATCTGACGGTTTCTCAACACCACAGCCAACTGCCAAATCGTACAAAGATGTCTTTTTCAGATATGCCTTCTTTGTCAGTTCCTCATCGGTCAGAATTTCGCTCGGCTTCTTATCTGCTAACAGTTTTCCATCTGCAATAACAATTGCTCTGTCTGTATACTCCAGCATCAAATGCATATCATGCGTAATCATAATAATAGTAATGCCTTGTGTCTGATTGATTTCCTTCAAAAATTCCATAATTTCCGTATAATGACGATAGTCCTGTCCTGCAGTCGGCTCGTCCAGAATCAGAATATCCGGATTCATAACCAGAATCGAAGCAATCGTCACACGTTTCTTCTGTCCATAGCTTAAAGCAGAAACCGGCCAGTTACGGAATGGATACAGTCCACAGATTTTTAAAGTTTCATAAACCCTCTCTTTTATCTCTTCCGGTGCAACACCACGTACCTGCAGTCCTAGCGCTACTTCATCATAAATCATGGCTTTGCTTATCATCTGATTCGGATTCTGCATAACCAGACCAATGCTTTCGCCGCGTTCCTTAATCGACTGCTGCAGAATATCCTGTCCGCGAAGTAAGATACTTCCTTTATCCGGTGACAGAAATCCACAGACAACATTGGAAAGTGTCGATTTCCCTGCACCATTTTTCCCAACAATGCTTAACATTTCGCCCTGTTTGATAGAAAAGGAAATATCCTGCAAAACCGGCTTTCCTATATGATATGCAAACTTTAAATCTTTCACTTCCAGAACAACATCCCTCTGTTCTGCTTTCGGCGGCACAACAGTCTGCCGAAACCATGAAGCCACCTTGTCCTTATAACTTGCAAGCTGCATATTTCGGATATCCGAAGGAAGACTTTCTCTTGTAATCTGGCAGCCTGCATATTTCAGTGCTGTTACATACAGGGGTTCTCGGATGCCTTCCTGCCTTAAGATATCTTCTGACAGTAATTCATCCGGTGTCATATCTGCTACGATTTCTCCATCCCCGACTACAATTACTCTGTCAGCACCACAAGTCAGCGCATCCTCCAGTCGGTGCTCAATGATAATAACTGTTGTCTTTTCTTCTTGATGTATCTGTTCAATCAACTCAATGGCACGCTTGCCGGTAGCCGGGTCAAGGTTTGCCAGTGGCTCATCAAACAGCAGAATATCCACCTTGTCAATCATGACACCTGCCATAGATACTCTCTGCTTCTGCCCTCCCGACAAAGCTCCCGGTGCATGATGCAGCAGCTTCTCCACTTCTACTGTCTTTGCAACCTTTTCTACCCGTTCAAACATTTCCGGCTGGGCAACTTTATCATTTTCCAGTGCAAAAGCAATGTCTTCTGCCACAGTCAGGCCCACAAACTGACCGTCGGTATCCTGCAAAACCGTACCAACTAATTTGGACAATCCAAAAATTCCCAATTTCGCCGGATTCTGACCCGAAATAGTATAAGTTCCCGTAATTTCTCCCTGATAGGAGAAAGGCACAAGACCATTGATACAATGTGCCAGGGTTGACTTTCCCGAGCCAGATGGTCCTACAATGAGCACCTTTTCTCCCGGATAAATTGCAAGATTAATATTCCGCAGAGTAGGTTCTTTCTGGGAACGATATTTAAATGAGAAATTTTTAAATTCAATAATCGGTTCCATTAGTCCTCTTTACTCAAACTGGATGATTTGCTGTTGATTTTGGAATAACCAGCTGCAATCAAAGTTCCCAAAACACCAGTAATAATAATATTTCCTAAAAATGCCCATGCACCCTGTACAAATACTTTGTTTGCCGGTTCCTCATAAATCAGCACATCTAAAACAGGTGCTACTAAAATCCATGCAAGTGCATGAGAAACAACCTGCACGATATTAAACAAAACAATCTGCTTTGAACCAAAACCTGCTTCTTTAATTGCGTATTTCTTCACAAACAGACCTACAATAATTCCAAATACTGCTTCTGGGAATACCCAGCTCCACCAAACACTGCCATAAAATAAAGCATCCCCAAGTGCATGTCCAATCAAACCAACTGCACCACCTACAACTGGTCCAAATACTGCTGCCATAAAAGCAAGAAGCGCTACACGAATCTGCAATGCCGTATTCGGAATAAATCCTAACGGAATCTGTACCTCTGTTAACGCTACAAACAAAGCGGTTCCAATACCAATCGCTACTACTTCTTTGATGCCAAATTTGCTTTTCATTTTTCTTCCTCCTTCATAAGTAAAAGCCTTTTTATAAAATAAATTATTTTATAAACGATGGGGTAGATAAATATCTGTCACCGGAATCCGGCAATAAAACGACTATGTTTTTCCCTTGATTCTCTGGACGTTTTGCAACAATCTGTGCTGCTTTTAACGCTGCGCCGGAGGAAATACCTGTCAGCACACCCTCGGATGCCACAAGTGCTCTGCATTCTGCAAACGCATCTTCATCCTCTACTGCTATCACTTCGTCATAAATTTCTGTATTCAGCACTGCCGGCACAAAGCCAGCACCAATTCCCTGAATCTGATGTGCTCCTGCATATCCTTTGGACAAAACCGGGCTGGCTGCCGGTTCTACTGCAATAACCTGAATGGCAGGATTCTGTTCTTTCAGATATTCTCCGGTTCCGGTAATGGTTCCGCCTGTACCTACACAGGCTACAAAAATATCCACCCTGCCCTCTGTCTGTTCCCAGATTTCGGGACCTGTGGTTTTTCTGTGTGCCAAAGCATTCGCCGGATTTTCAAATTGTCCAAGAATCAAAGAACCAGGCAGGGATTTCTGCAATTCTTCTGCTTTCTCAATTGCACCGGACATTCCTTTTGCACCATCTGTCAGTACAAGTTCTGCCCCATAAGCAGCCAACATATTACGTCTTTCCACACTCATAGTTTCCGGCAGTGTAAGAATCGCATGGTATCCTTTGGCAACTGCAACCGCCGCCAGACCTATCCCGGTATTGCCAGAAGTTGGCTCAATAATGGTTGCTCCAGGTTTCAGAATTCCTTTTTCCTCGGCATCTTCAATCATAGAAAGTGCTACCCTGTCTTTAGCAGAACCTGCCGGATTAAAGGATTCCAGCTTTGCAAGCAGCACTGCATCCGTAATATCATTCTGCTCCATATAACGATTCAATTTTAAAATCGGTGTATTTCCGATTAATTCCAATGCACTTTCCCGAATCTTTTTCATTGTCTTTCCCACTCCATCCTTACTGCCCTACATAGGCTTCTATCGTATCCCAGATAGATGGCACTTCAAAACCAAGTTTCCATTCTGCCACACCTGCAATACCATATTCTTTCATAACGTTCAGTTTCACCTGTATGGATTCGGCATCCTCCAGCCACACCTGATATAGAGTATCTCCGGACTGATACTCACCATAATTCTGACAAGTTTTCTCATCCCATCTGGTTTCAATATTGTGTTCTTTGATATACTGGCTTGCTGTTTCCATACCCACAGCCTGACTATCTACTGTGGTTCCAGTTGTTTCCCAGATTCTTGTATAGAATGGAATCGCATTGATTACCTTCTCAGCCGGAACTTCTGCGACGGTATTGACAATACCTGTTTCCACGTAATCAATCGAAGCCACTGAGCCCGCTTCTTCGCTTCCCTTATAATGTTCATCATAGCCCATGATAATCACATAATCCGCTACAATGCCCTGTTCTTTTCTATTATAATGATTGGTATTTCCGATTGGTACATAATTATCTACGGAAAGTACAATCCCATTCGCGCGGCATGGAATAGAGAGTTCCCTGATAAATTCAATAAAGGATTCTCCTGCATCCAGACTAATGTTCTCAAAATCCACGTTAATGCCATCTAAATCAAATGCAATTGCTGCC
>CAYVUF010000170.1:0-5302 GCA_964454605.1 uncultured Bacteroides sp. | reverse complement strand
ATCTTCTCTATGTAAAGTGCCACGTCCTTCACATTGTCACAGCGTTCAATCCTTCCATCCGGAAAAACTCGCTTGGTAATGCTGCCTGCACCCAGTGCCACGATGGTCTGTTTCTCTTCCATAATCAGAATGTTATAGATGCCATACTTTCCTTCTTTCGCATAACCCACATTTTCAAAATTACCGGACATATTTTTCTGCCGGTAAAGATAATAAGGCAGCATTTCCATATCCGCTGCACCCTGGGCTGCAATCTGCATGGTTTTTTCTGTATTGTTCAGCATTCGGATGCCATTTTTTTCAATCCACTGGCTTAGTCTGGATGCCCTTTTTACCGCAAGGGAATGTACCGTCAGACTATCCGGCTCCAATTCTCTGATGGCTTCTATGGTTGCTGCCACATCCTCTTCGGTTTCTCCCGGCAATCCCAGAATGATGTCCATATTGATGTTGTCAAAACCGGTTTCTCTTGCCATATGAAATGCTTCCACAACCTGCTCTACGGTATGCCTTCTGCCAATAAAATCCAGCGTTTCCTGTTTCATGGTCTGCGGATTTACAGAAATTCTGGTAACTCCATGCTTGTAAATGACCTGTAACTTTTCTCTGGTAATGCTGTCAGCACGTCCTGCTTCTACGGTAAATTCTTTCACATAGGTAAAATCCAGTGCAGCTCTTATCTTCGTTAAAAGTCGGTCCAGTTCATCTGCGGACAAAGAGCTTGGTGTTCCGCCGCCGATGTAAATGGTATCCAGTTTTTTCTCCCGGTAAGCCTCTGCAATATAATCAATCTCTTTCTCCAATGCACTTAAATAGTCTGCCACTCTGTCTTTCCAGACAACAATCGGAAAGGAAGTAAAGGAACAGTACAAACAGGTCGTCGGACAGAACGGAATCCCAATATACAAACTATAACCGTCTTCATAATGCAGTTCATCCAACAGAGCCTTCTCTCTCTTTGCAATGTCGATTCCCAGTGCAGTCTTTTCTTGGCTGACCAGATGCTGCTCCTGCAAAAAGGAAGCAATCTCGTCCTCTGTTTTTCCCTGTTCCATCATTGTCATGGCAATCTTCGTTGGGCGGATGCCTGTCAGATTTCCCCAAGGCAGCGAAATCCCCGTCTGCTCCCGCAGGGAAGTATACAGAAAACGTTTGAAAACATTTTTATAATCCCCCGCATCCTGTTCTGAAATCTGCCATATGTAGGTATTTTCCTTCTGTACCTTATCCAACTGATAAAATTTCAAAACCACTTCTTTCTCCGAAAAATCTAAGGAAACAGACACCGGCAGTTCCCATATCTTCTTATCCTTCACCACTGATTCCGGAGTCAGAACCTTCACATCCTGTTCCGGATAAAAGGCTTTCACCAGTGAATGGATATCATATTCATATTGTGCTTTATTGATTTTAACGATTAACATTCCGTTATTCCTTTCTTGGACTTCTCTCTTATGGGATTATACACTGTTTAGACAATGCTATCAATGCTGCATGAGAAGAAATTCTCAGCTCACGAAAATAAATCCTGACAGCGGTCTGCTTCTTTTTTCGCCATAAAAAATAATAAAAGTAACTATGCGGAACAGGACTGCCTGCACACCGAATAGTTACTTTTTGTCTTTTCTATATTTTATTAAATGGGTCTTTGTAGCAAGCAACACCGCCAAGTTCTTCTTCTATCCGCAGCAGTCTGTTATATTTGGCAACCCGGTCTGTCCGACAGGGTGCTCCTGTCTTAATCTGTCCGGCATTGACTGCCACTGCCAAATCTGCTATAAAGGTATCCTCTGTTTCCCCGGAACGATGAGAAATGACTGCTTTATACCCATTCTTCTGTGACATTTCAATAGCATCCATTGCTTCGCTGACTGTACCAATCTGATTCACTTTAACCAGAATCGCATTGGCTGTATGCAGCTTCATTCCGGCATCCAGACGTTTGGTATTGGTAACAAAAAGGTCATCCCCCACCAGCTGAATCTTATCCCCCAGTTTTTTGGTCAAAAGCTGCCATCCATCCCAGTCATCTTCAAACAGACCATCTTCGATAGAAATGATTGGGAATTTTTCTACCAGATTTTCATAATAGGAAACCATTTCTTCTGCACTTCTTCTGACCTCTTTTCCTGTCATCTCAGATTCGCCTGGGAAATAATAGGTTGCGGTTTCTTCTTCATATAACTCACTGGCAGCCGCATCCATTGCAATTCCTATCTCCTGTCCCGGCACGTATCCTGCTGCCTTAATGGATTCCTGAATCAATTCTAACACCGCAAAGGCATCCGGCAGCGAAGGAGCAAAACCGCCTTCGTCACCAACTCCGGCAGACAGTCCCCTTTTCTTACAGATTTGTTTCAGATTATGATAAATCTCCGCACAAATACGCAGACCATCCGCAAACCTTTCTGCTTTGACCGGCATAATCATAAATTCCTGAAAATCTACGGTATTATCTGCATGCTTTCCCCCATTTAAAATGTTCATCATCGGTACCGGAAGCAGTCTGGTATAGGCACCGCCCAGATAGCGATATAAAGGAATATGCAGTGCCTTTGCACTTACTTTGGCACAGGCCATGGAAACGCCAAGCATTGCATTAGCTCCCAGATTTCCCTTATTATCTGTTCCATCCAGTTCTATCATCACCCGGTCTATCTTTCCCTGCTCCAGTGCATTGAAACCAAGCAGCGCATCTTTTATTTTGGTATTAACATTGTTTACCGCTTTGGTGGTTCCCAGACCAAAATATCTGGTTTCTCCATCCCTTAATTCTACTGCTTCAAACTGTCCGGTACTGGCGCCACTTGGAACTGCGGCGCGCCCCTGATAAAGACTGCCATCCATTTCATTTTCTACCGTCACCTCAGCTTCAACCGTTGGATTTCCTCTGGAATCCATAATCTCTCTGGCATGTACATCCACAATCCGTAATTTCTGCAACATAAAAAAACCTCCTTTGAACATCCTGTCTTTGTAATATCTGCAACACAAATATAGGTATGCCCCAAAAAAGGTTCTTCTATGCTCTATTCATTATGGATTGCCGCAAGCGGACTTAATTTCATGGCACGCAGTGCCGGGAAAAATCCTGCTGCCATGCCAACAAACACCGCAAACACCAAGGATAAAAGTGCCAGCCAGAACGGAATATAGGAAATAGATGTCATATAGTCACTGGTTCCTGACACAATCCGGTTGATAACAAAAGATATCGTATAACTTAGCAGAAGTCCTATCATCCCGCCAATAAATCCAATAAAACCAGCTTCCATCAGAAACAATGTCCTGATATTGCGAAGGTCGCAGCCTAAAACCTTCATAATACCGATTTCTTTGGTTCTTTCATAAATGGACATCATCATCGTATTGGTGATACCGATGGCTGCAACCAGCAAAGAGACTGCTCCAATGCCGCCAAGCACTGCCTGAATGTAACCCAGCGTTTTCTGCTCAGATTCGATCCATTCTGCATTGCTGTATGCTTCGTATCCCATATTCGTTATCTGTGACTGTACCTCTGTCACATAATCCATATTGTCTACGTTCACCAGTATCTGACTATAATAAACTTCTTTGTATGGTTTCCCGCTTTTCATTGCAGGCTGCCCAGGAATGACTTTATTTTTAAAAATCTTCTGTAACTGCGGTATCAGCTTCTCAATATCACAATACGTATACCAGCTATAATTCGACCATCCGCTTTCTGGTGTTGCTTCTATTCCACAGGCTTCTATCAGATACTTTTTGGGCGGCTTAACACTCTGCCCATTCTCATCGGTACTGTTTCCCATAGACTGGTAATAGGCATCCATATCAAAAATAATGAAAACCGGATCATTCATCAAATCAATATCCGGCAATTCCCCATTTTCCCAATACCCGCTGCCTGTCTTGGCATTATAAAAATCCTGTATGACTGTTGCTCCGTAGAAAAATTTCAAAGCATCGTCTGCTTTCGAAGGCAGTGCTCCTTCTCCAATTTCAATCCCCATTTCCTGCAAAGCATCCAATGGCATTCCCTGTATATTCAGATATCCCTGATACCCTCCATAAACCGCTAGTGCCGACACCTGCAGCACCGGGCTTACGGATTCCACGTGCTCCATCCGGCTTAGTTCTTCCACCAGACTGTCATTTAACCTTTTTGCTTCCTGCTCTGAATCGTTTCCCATATCATAGGGTGCATTCACCTGAATCTGAGTCAGACTTCCATAGGACTCGTACTGTTCCATTAGGGAACGACTCAGTCCAAGTCCCAGCGAAATCATAACCACAATGGAAGCAACACCAATGACAACACCAAGAACTGTCAGAATAGTTCTAACCTTTCGTTTCCACAGATTGCTGCTGCTCATACGCAGTAAATCCCGAAATTTCATATCTACTCCTCTTTGTGCTCTGCTGCATCTTTCACTTCACCATTTCTATGCTCTGGGTTTTCTTCTGTTTTTTCGTCTTCCGCAATTGCCAGAAGCTCCTCTTCCAGAAGTTTCTCCGCTTTTTTCTTGCCACCCTTTTTCAAGAAGAAAAATCCCAAACCTCCTGCTGCCAGCAGCACAACCAGAACAATAACGATTACC
Source organism: uncultured Bacteroides sp. (assembly GCA_964454605.1). GTDB lineage: Bacteria > Bacillota > Clostridia > Lachnospirales > Lachnospiraceae > UBA3282. Next base: position 719 of record CAYVUF010000170.1, on the reverse strand, counting down.
AGTCCAATCGGTGATTTTGTTTCTTCTTCCATATCCACCATCATGTCATCCATAATAAAATCGTCATAAACTTCTTCTGTGACATACAAACTGATTTCCTTTTCTACCGCAGTCACATTTCCGGCATCGTCTTCGTAGGAAATCTCTACCGTTACTCTTCCATCATCCATAGTGGCTCCGATTCCAGTTAACATAACATCTACATTTCCAGTGGCACCAGATGACAGATTGCCCACAAAGGAAGAGGCCTCATCAATGGAATCGGCTATAAATTTAACCTGCGTATTGTATAACGTGGTTTTTCCTGTGTTATAAATACTGAACATAACGTTGGACTGTGACCCCACCGTAATATCAGAGGGAATCACTTCCGGTATGCTGATATCAAAGCGGCTTTCCTGCTGAATCGGAATGGAAACACTTGCCTTGTCTGTCAAATCAAACATACTTCCGGCATCGTATTTCATATTCACATCCAGAACATAGGGTTTCTGTGCCAAATCAGCTTTGGCAGTCATTTCCACTTCTATATCCGCTTCTGTGCCTGCTGCTATCTGGTCCATATAGAAGGAACTGGAACCAGAAGTTGGCAGAAAAGCAGCATATGTGTTTGTTTTGTCTTCTCCTTCAACGGCTGCCTGTAAATCGAAAAGCAAATTGGTTACTGCCATTTCTTTTGACGTATTTTTCACATGCACCGTAAGAACAAAGGTATCTCC
>CAYVUF010000169.1:0-5325 GCA_964454605.1 uncultured Bacteroides sp. | reverse complement strand
TTATCATGTAATATTTTCTACTAAGAAAATATACTATATATAGACATAAAATTATGGTCTATAAAATTAAAAAGGAGAGTGAATTTTTCATTGGATACCACAGGTGTCATACAAATTGTTACTTTAGTAATTCTTATCGTTTTATCTGCATTCTTTTCTTCTGCCGAAACAGCTTTTTCGACAGTGAATCAGGTACGTCTGCGTACACTGGCGCAGGAAGGCTCTAAGCGTGCCAGTCGGGTTCTTTCCATATTAAAACAATACAGCAAAATGCTCAGCACTATTTTAATCGGAAATAACATTGTAAACATTGCCGCTTCTTCGGTTGCAACGACTTTTGCTATCAAAATCTGGGGAAGTTATATTGTTGGTGTTGTTACCGGTGTATTAACCATAGTGATACTTCTTTTTGGAGAAATCACACCTAAGACATGGGCAAGAAATAATGCAGAAACCATTGCTTTATTATACAGCGGTATTATCCGTTCACTAATGACCATACTTACTCCGGTTATTTTTCTGGTGGATAAGCTGTCTGCCGGCATCATGCATATATTACATATTAACGCAGATGCGCAGGATGTCGGAATTTCCGAAACAGAATTAAAAACCTATGTAGATGTCAGCCACGAAGGCGGTGCCATTGAATCAGAAGAACGTGAGCTGATTTATAATGTATTCGATTTTGGTGATGCAGTTGCCAAAGATATCATGGTTCCACGAATCCAGATGACAAGTATTCCGTTATCGGCTACTTATGAAGAACTGTTATCCACCTTCCGCGCTTCCATGTTTACCCGAATCCCGGTATATGACGAAGACCCGGATGATATTATTGGCGTTGTTAATATCAAGGACTTTATTCTGGTAAAAGATAAAGAAAAATTCCAGATTAAAAAACTGTTGCGCAGTGCTTATTACACTTATGAATACAAAAGAATCGCCGACCTGATGATGGAAATGCGTGAAAAATCCTACAACATTACTTTTGTCTTAAGTGAATATGGTACTACCGTAGGTATGATTACCATGGAAGACCTGATTGAGGAAATCGTTGGCGAAATTCGTGATGAATACGATGGGGATGAAGAAGAACTGATTAAAGAAACAGAGCCAGGAAAATTCTTAGTAGAAGCCGGCATGAAATTAGATGATATCAATGATGCACTGGAAACGGAATTGAGTTCCGAAGACTTTGATTCCATTGGCGGACTGATGATTGAACAGCTCGAAAGACTCCCGGAAGATAAGGAAGTCATCGAACTGGAAAATGGCATCACACTGCAGGCACAGGGCATCAACAAAAATCGTATTTTAAAAGTCCTGATTACCCTTAATTCTTCAGACGTTCCAGAAGAGGAAGCAGTTTCTCCGGAGAATCAATCATAAGCGATGGTTCTGCTCCTGCCTCAAGTAACTGGGCCTGGGTTCGGAATCCCCATGTCACACTGATGCATGACATTGGTACGTTATGTGCAGTTGCAAGGTCAACATCCGAATCACCAACATAAATTGCATTTGCAGCTTCTGCTGACAATTCAGCCAGTGCCTGATATACCGTATCGGGTGCTGGTTTTTTTCTTACGGTTGCACTCTCTCCTATGGCTACCCGAATGCGTTCCCCGAAATAAATATGATTCAGTTCTTTTACTGCTGTATCAAACTTATTGGACACAATGGCAATTTTATACCCCTGCTCCGACAATTTATCCAGCACCTCAATAATCCCCTCATAAGGTCTGGTTTTGTCATTGCAATGCATCTCGTAATATTCCTTAAAAACAGAAAACGCAGCTTCGTAATCCGGATTGTGGAGTCCCTCTGGAATTGCCCGTTCCATCAGTTTCGCCACGCCGTTTCCTACAAAGCTCCGCACTTCCTCTAAAGTCCTTGACGGACAATGAAACTGTGTAAGAGCATAGTTCACACTGTCCGTCAAATCCTCCAACGTATTTAATAAAGTTCCATCCAAATCAAAAATTATGGTATCAATCATAACGGTTTCCTTTTACTGCTCCATTCCCAATGCAAGATTCATAATGGTTTCAATCTCTGCACCATTATCCGGTGCTTGCTCAATCACCTCATGCTTCTTCTCTGCATTGACTCTTCCGATATCATTTCCTTCATCGGCTTTCTCAATGGTATAGTAATCTATACTTTCTGTATCACTCTTCCATACTACATAAATACGCTTGCTGCTTCCTTTCACCAGATGATTCTCCGGCATATCAATTCTTGTCATCTGCATATTCTCTGTAATATTTAAAGTCATAAAGGAGAAATCGTCTTCCGTATAAGGAATCTTGATTTCCTTCGGATAAATCGAACCAAGAAGCTGCAGCAGCAGGCTGCCCTCTTCACGCTGCAGTTGCTCCATACCTTCCTTCTTTTTCTCATATAAAAATCTTGGAAGCGCTTCATAAGCAAGCTGTCTGTGTGCCAAAGCATGGAACTGCTTCTCCGTTACCTTCACCGTCTTAGTCTGCGGCATCTTGCTTCGCTTGTGTGCCACTTCCAGAATTTCCTTCGGAATCGTAATATTCTGCGTAAACGGATTCAATACGATACACTGTACCTTCTCCGCATTCGCCATAACCATCGCAACGGTTGTAAAAAATGGCATTGCCAGTACCGCCGGACTCTTGTGGTTCGCAGAAAGGTGTTTCTGAGAAGTAAAAATCGGCATAACCTGCTCCCCACTCTCTTTGCGGAGCAGACAAGGCATAATCTTGCTCTGCATAGGTAACTTAATTGCCTTACCCTCTGCCACCTGTTTCTTAGACTCCTCATCCAGATTCTCCGGCATCAGAGTCGGTACAAAAACCACTGCCTTCTCTAACTGCTCCATAATCTTTACAAAATTATCTTTGTTTCTATCTTGTACAAATGCTTCTGTCAATTGTTCTAATGCATTACCATCCATCATTTAACTTTACTCCTTGTTTCCAAACTGATAAATATACTGTCCTCTATTATAACAGACTTTTCATTTCCCGAAAAGTCTATTTATCGGGAAGCTGTATCTGCACATTTGTCTGGAAGCTGTGCCAGAATAATTGCAGCCGACATCAGTACACATCCCATCAATTCTTTGCCGCTTAATCTTTCCTGCAGCAGCAGCCATCCTGCCAGAACCGAAACCACCGACTCCATACTGAGAATCAGGGATGCAATCGTAGGATTCATACCTTTCTGGCCCACAATCTGCAGTGTATAACCTACGCCACTGGACAAAACACCGGCATAGAGAATCGGCAGCCATGCGGTCAGAAGGGAAGCCATCTGCGGTGTTTCAAACAGAAACATCCCTATTGCTGATATAATTCCACATACAAAAAACTGAATACAGGACATTTTCACCCCATCTACCCGGGCAGAAAAATAATCTACCACCAGAATATGGAAAGAAAAAGAAAACGCGCATAAGAGAACTAAAAAATCACCTTTCTGTAAACGGAAACTCCCCTGCATGCAAAGCAGATACAGACCTCCCAGTGCCAACACCACTCCAAGCCATACCTTTTTTCCAACCTTTCTATGGAAAAAGATTCCAAGAATCGGCACAATAACAATATACAATGCGGTCACAAAACCTGCCTTGCCAACGGTTGTATACTGCATACCAAACTGCTGAAAATTACTGGCGATACAAAGCAGTACGCCGCAAAGAATCCCTCCGGTCAGCAAATCCTTTCTTTCGGTTCTGGCTGCTTCTGTTTTATCTGCCTCTGTCTTTTTCACTTCTGTTCTGTCCTGCTGTGACTCTTCCAGACTCTTCCTGCGATTTAACCAGAAAATACAGGGAATCAGCACAATACTGCCAATCATATTACGGACAGCATTAAAGGTAAAAGGCTCTACGTATTCCATTCCGGCACTCTGGGCCACAAAGGCAACACCCCAGATAACTGACGTTAAAAATAATATACATGACTGTTTTACAATAAATCGATTCATACTACTCCTCATTTGCTTCTCTTTTCATTTTTTCAGATGGTTCTAAAGCAAACCGGCTTTGCCAAGCTGTCTGCGGATTTTATCCCCCATCAGGATTCCTCCGGCAACCAGCAGAATATCTTTTAACAGATAAGGCATGGATACTAACACAAATGCTTCCCACATCGAATTGTGGCTCAGAACCATAAACTGCACACATCCAAGAACATGACAAAACACCAGTCCCATCATTCCCCATGCTACAGACACCACTCTGTTCCGGCATAAAATACCAATCCCACAAAACAGTCCCAGAATTACAAATCCCCATACAAAACCGCCTGCATATCCGGCTAACACCTGCACTCCACCCCGAAAGCCTGTAAAAACAGGAAGTCCCACACCACCAATCAGAATATATACCAGAATCGTCAGACTTCCTAGTTTCCAGGAAAGAACTGCACCTGTCAGTGCTACTGCAAACGTCTGCAGCGTTATCGGTACACCAGAGGGCATCGGAATGGAAATCTGGGAGCACACTGCCAGTACTGCTGCAAACATTCCCATACATACCATATCTTTTGTTGTTAGTTTGTGTTTCTTCTGCTGCATGATATGAAAAACTCCTTATATACTCATTTCATGATTGCTGTTACAATGCGTTTTCAGTATATAAAGAGTTTTTCCTATTGTCAACCTTCATATGTTACAGGTTGACAATTTGTTTTATTTACCATTTACTTTATTCTTATTGATTAAAAGAAAGTTTCTTAATCTGCTCAATCAGTTCCATATCTTCTGCACTGATTTTTAAATTGGAATTTAAACTCTGCCCATCCGCAGTCGTTACATTTATCTCAATAATACTTCCCTCTTTGATACCATTTTGATAAACTGCTGTCATAAATTTCGGGAATTTAGGATGGTTTTGCTTAAATTTATTCCAAAGATTCATCAACTGAAAAATTGCTGCCGGATTCTGAAAACTCATCTTCTCTGATTTCCTTTCTCTATCACTCTGAAAAGTGTCTACGCTTCTGTCTGCTGTTCCTCTTCTCCTGGAAGAATCGCAATCTGCAATTCCTGAAGCTGCTTCTCATCAACCGTTCCCGGTGCTTCTGTCATCAAACAGGAAGCATCTTTTACCTTCGGGAAGGCAATTACTTCACGAATGCTCTCTGCATGAACAAGCAGCATTACAAATCGGTCAAGACCATAGGCAAGTCCTGCATGAGGCGGAACACCATATTTGAAAGCACTCAGCAGGAATCCAAACTGTTCCCATGCCTGTTCTTTTGTAAAACCAAGTACTTCAAACATTTTTTCCTGAATGTCATCCTGATGGATTCTGACAGAACCTCCACCCAGTTCCACACCATTTAATAC
>CAYVUF010000168.1:0-5346 GCA_964454605.1 uncultured Bacteroides sp. | reverse complement strand
GCGGTGGTGTATCTACAATGATAATGTCAAATACTTTCTTTGCTCCTTCCAAAAGATTTGCAAACATTTTTCCACCTAATAACTCACTCGGATTAGGCGGAACCGGTCCTGCAAAAATCATATAAAGATTTTCAACATTGGTTTCACAGATAGTTTCTGCTGCCTCAGCCTTTCCAATCAGATTCTGACTCAGGCCTTTCCTGACTGCACCAGTCTTATATCTCCCTACCAAAACCGACTTACGCATATCTGCATCAATTAGCAAAGTTCTGTATCCTGCATCCGCAAAGGCTTTTGCCACCTCCATCGATACACTGGATTTTCCTTCATTCGGTGTGCAACTGGTAAACATAATCACTTTCAGATTGTTACCGCTAAATTCAATATTACTGCGCAGCGTTTTGAAGGCTTCTTTTGTTCTATAATTACTTTTGTTCTCAAATTGTAACTTTACCGACTGCATGGCTTCTCCCCTTATTTTCTTTTCTTCCTTGTCTTCTTTCTATCATTGTCATTATCCTCAGTAAGCAATGGAATCAACGCCAGTGTACTTAATCCCAAATGCTTTTCTATATCTTCCGAAGACTTGATGCTGTCATCCAATAAATAACGCACCACAAGAATCATGCTAATAGCTAACAGGCTTAAAACTCCACCAAATAAAGTCCATAAAATACAATTGGGACCTGCCTTTTCTATTGGCATATTTGCTGTTTCTACTATATTGACCGCTTCAATATCCATCACATTCTGTATATGTGCACTGGCAGCTTCCCGAATGCTATTGGCTATCTCCATTGCCATGACTGGTTCATGGTCTTTGACCGTAATGGATACAATGCGCGTATCAGCAGGTGTGTCCACCGATACTTTGTCTAACATCTGGTCATAATCCAAATCCAAAGATAATTCCCGAATAACTTCCTCCAATACATATCTGCTGTTAATCAATTGCGCATAGTCTTTTGTTAACTGTGTTCCTATCTGCACATCGTTGTAAGTGACTGAAGTCGCATCAGTCTTATTCAAAATATAAATCTTGGTAGTGGATTCATAAGAAGGCAACAGAATAAACTTACTGATTCCGAAACATATCATCGCTGCAAAAACACTCACGCTTAAAATGAGCCAGCATTTTTCCCTCAGTACCTGCCACAACTCCAACACATCTATTTCAATCACATCTTTATCTCTTTGGTTATCCATATCAGATATATTCTCCTTTTATTACCTGCGAAGCATTCTCCCATAAGAGCTGTCGCGCATAAGTTTCTCCATATTTTTTCTCTATCCACTTCCCACACTTTTCTATAGCCGGAGTGCGATTTTCACAATTGTGGGCATCTGTTGCTACAAAATGTACCAGCTTCTGTTTTAACAAAGTTCTGGTTAAACGTTTGGCTGCCATCCCATATTTTCCCATAACACTGGAAACATTCACCTGTATATAAGTTCCCATTTCTATCAATTCCTCTACTCTTGCCACATCAGCACACACCGTCTTATACCGTTCTGCATGGGCAAGAATCGGAAGATAACCTCCCATTATCAAACTGTTGATACCATTTCTGATATATTCCCAACTATCTGCTGGTGAAAATTCTACCAATACATATCTTGTATCAGCCATAGTACAGGCTCGCTTCCTTTCCAGTTTTTCTACCAGTTCATCACAATACCATAGCTCACTGCCTGGATACAAATCTATCTGGATATTCTGCCGCTTCATCTGAATCATCAACTGCTCTATCAGTTCTCCAATTCTCTCTTCTCCTGCATTGTGATGCATTGGTTTATTGTGCGGTGTTACAATCATTCTTCTAATCCGATTTTCATAAGCTATCCGAAGCATTTCCATACTTTCTTCCATATCACCGGCACCATCATCTACACCCGGAAGAATATGACAATGTATATCTGTATAATCCGACATAATCTGAAAAGTTTCTCGCATACTGTCTATTATTCCTTACTCTAATTATGCTAATTTATAGTTACATCTTTCAGTACATCTAACAATAGCATTATAGATACTTTTTTCAGCATATGCAAGTAAAAATTTTTCCATATATCATTTTTCCTGTTCTGTCTGTTCTTCTCATGCAAAAGAGTTCCAGACCACCTTCCAATCATCCTCCGTAAAACAATCTAATATTTTATATCATTCTGCCGATATACTAAATGATAATTTCGACATAATAATCAAGAAGCAAGGATTGCTATAAATATTGCATGGAGGCAAAACAAAGGGAATGATTAGTTATGAACCTCTTTGGGAAACCATGAGAGCAAAGGATATCACTACCTACACCTTAATCAATCGACATGGTATCAATCCAAGAACAATCAACAACCTGAAACATAATAAAAGCATTACGATGGATACTTTAGAGAAATTGTGTTCGATTTTGAAATGTAGTCCAAATGATGTAGTAAGATTTAACCAGTAGTCTGACTGGAATAACAAGATTTTTCTCTGCATATAATAGAATTATGAAAAAATTAAAATCATACACTATTATTGGCATTCTTTTTGTTATTATCACTGGTTCTATTTCCCATTCCATTTATGAGTGGTCCGGTGAAAACTTCATATTGGGATTTTTCTTTCCCGTAAACGAATCTACCTGGGAGCATATGAAATTACTCTTTCTTCCAATGCTCCTTTATTCCTTTTACATGAATACAAAACTGAAAAAAGATTATCCCTGCATCACCAGCGCTTTGTCATTTGGTATTTTGCTAGGTACCTTTTCCATCCCGGTACTCTTTTATACGTACTCTGGTATTTTGGGAAAAAATTATTTACCGCTTGATATAGCCACATTTGCAATAAGTGTACTTCTGGCTTTTGCCGCAGGTTATAAGCTGACCTTATCCTGCAAAGTTTCTGCTTATGAGTCTTTGTTAAAAGTACTTTTACTTTTGCTTGCAGTCAGTTTTCTGACTTTTACTTATTATCCGCCTGCTCTTGGGATATTTTCCATGCCGAAACAGCCTTGAAATGGGCATCGTCAATCTGGTGGCACTCTTTTCTCTTTCCTGCATAACATAGACATATAAAACATAGTCATGAGGTTTGGGATATGAATAAGAGTACTGCTCCACTTATCGCAATTGTGGGTCGTTCAAAAGACACCGGAAATTATGAAAGCGCACTGCATCAGATAGGGGCGCAGACTTTTACTTCTCTTACTCGGGAACAATGCAGCATTTGTGATGGCTTATTGCTGCCCGGCGGCGGTGATATCACACCGGCCTTTTTCGGGCAGTCCAATCAAGGCTCTCGCAGCATTGACACAGAGCTGGATATTCTCCAGTTACAGGCACTTCACTATTTTTTACAACAAAAAAAGCCCATTCTCGGTATCTGTAAAGGGCTTCAATTAATCAATATTCATTTTGGTGGCACCATTCACCAACATATGAAAAATGCCAGTGTTCATGAATGGAATGGTTGTGATAAATATCATTATGTGTATCATGTTGGATGCAATCGGATGGATTTTTTCTATGAATTATATGGCACAAGTGCTTATGTTAATTCTGCGCACCATCAAAGCATTGACCTTCTTGGCAAAAACCTGGTACCTCTTTGTCAGGCCGCGGATGGCACCATAGAAGCCATTGCCCACACCTCACTGCCTGTTCTTGCAGTACAGTGGCATCCGGAACGAATGTTGGAAACAGGCGGTTTGGAACTGCTTTCCTACTTCCTAAATATTTGCTCGAAATGACTGATACCTTCATCAAATTTATTTTTTTGAATTTCAGCCCGGTTTTGGAACTCTTCCTTTGCATGTTGCGATATCATGTCAAACAGAGCTTTCATGATTTTGTTAATCAGTTTTGTTGTTTCGGAATCAAGCTGCCTGGCTGCTGTCATGATGCCCTGCATACTTTTCTTCCAGTTTGCTGTAAAATCAATTAAATTATCTGCTTCAGATGCCATAACCACCTCAAAAAGGGTATCTACAAAAACCCGCATCTGTTCCTGATTTAATGATAAAATCCATTCATTTAATGCATAATCCATAAACATCTGACCTGAATACACATGGTCTACAATTTTAAAATCATCTCCCTGTATCAGCCAGGTATATGGATTGTGTTGTGCCAGACCGATACTTTTGCTCTCCACTACCCGGTAAGTTCCTTTGGAATAGAGAATCAAACCTACCAAAGAAGAGTGCGGAATGGTTCTGCGCACACGATTTTCAATTTTTTCATAACCGCAGCTTTCCATAACTTCCGGTCGAAATCCCGGTCCATCGTGACTATAAATCGCTTTTATCCTGTCTTGTACTTGCTTTTCACAATTCATGGCTGCATAAATAGCCAGATTTCCGCCTTTGGAATGTCCTCCCACATAAAAAGGTTCTGTTATCTGCTTTGCTGTCCGATTCAGATATTCCACGCTCATAAGCTGTGCCGGAACAGGCTCGGAAAAAGCCAGATTTAAGTCTTCTTTCCAGCCAATAATATTTTCATCCGTTCCCCGATATGCCACATAAAAACTTCCATCTTCCATTTGCAGGGTTATCGCAGAAAACTGTGTTTCCGTTTCTACGTCTATGTGGTTTACATAATATTTCATTTTTAACTTGCTGAAACGTCTGCTCTTAAGCATTGCCAGAAAAAGTTTCGTATTATCTTCCCGGTAGCGTTCATCAGCATAAAGATTATCATAGTTTTCATGGCGAAACAGATATTTTATGTCAACCATTTCTCCAGATTCCGGAACTAAGCCATCAAACTTCAAGTAAGAAAACTGGCTCAATGCCAGGCTATCCACTTCGTTAAACGTTTTCTCCTGAAACGTGTATTTACCATATTCTTTCATATAATCAAGAATCGTTCCCACACTTTTCACCTCTGTTTTTACCAATATTACCATTCCTATGCTGTTTACGCTATGTCGTCTTTCTGCTCTATCAGAATCGTATGTTACATCTTCGCTTCCAAATGCTCTATGTTTTTAATCAGTACCGATACTGTTCCATCCGGATTTGTAATAAATTCCACACTTCTTGGATTTTTGTACTGTTCCATCGGAATCTTAATTTCAATACCGGTGTCCGTATATAAATGCTGACTTTGGTATTTTCTGACCGTATTTTCGCTCTGGGGCTGTATTTCTTCTTTAACCATATCATACTTTTCCATTTTATCCTGAAAAGCAATTTTTAATTCAGGTTTTTCTTCAAAAATCTTATCTGCAATTTCTTCTACGGTAAAGCCGCCTTTTTCTTCGATTTCTTCCTGAATGATACTTTTTGCTTCCATCTGTTTCACATAGCGTTCTGATTCATCGTACCCTTCCTTCTGGACACTCTCCACTGCTCC
>CAYVUF010000167.1:0-5380 GCA_964454605.1 uncultured Bacteroides sp. | reverse complement strand
TGGTCCTACAATGCTCATATCTCCAATTAAGATATTAAAAAGCTGGGGCAGTTCATCCATACTTGTCCTGCGAAGCAATTTACCGATTCTGGTAACACGAGGGTCATCCTTTACCGTCCATCCCTTTTTCTCTGCTCCCGGCTTCTGCACTTCCATGGTCCGGAACTTATACATCATAAACGGTTTGTTATGCAGACCGATTCGTTCCTGCTTAAAAATAACTGGTCCTTTGCTGGTACACTTAATGGCAATCGCAGAAGCTATCATAATCGGGGAAGAAACCACAATTCCTATAATGGATACCAGAATATCCATAACCCTTTTGGCAATCCAGTTCAGGGTATTGGTAAGCGGTACATAACGGATATTTACAACAGCCAGTCCCATCAAATCTTCTGTGTAAGGTCTGCTTGGGAACAAACTGTTATAATCTGGAATAAATTTGGTATGAACTCCTGACTTCTCACACAAATCTACAATATATTCCAAACGGTCATAATCCTTCAGGGACAGAGTAATCGCAATTTCATCTAATTTATTTTCCGGCAGAATATAAAGAAGGTTCTCAATACTTCCTACCACTTTGACCCCTTTGTATACCGTTCCGCTGGGTACAAAGTCATCCAGAATTCCCCGTACCACATAACCCCACTGAGGATTCGAATTGATACGGTTAATATATTCTTCTGCTGCTCTGGAATACCCCACCAGCAGAATATACTTCAGATTGTATCCTTTTTTACGGAAAAACTGGAGTAAAGTGCGAATCAGCGACCTGGAAATTGTTGTCAGAACAATATTGATACCATAGAACAATGCAATCATGCTTCGTGAGAAGTTAATCTGCTCTATCATATATAAAACCACCATTAACAATACCAAGCCAATGGTATTCGCCTGAATAATATTGATAATAGCATATTTATGAACTGTGGCACGTTTCGGTGTATATAAATTGAAATAATAATAAAGCAGGACATACCCTGGCACAATAAAATAGAGTGCCTGAAAATAGGTCTGTCTGGACAACACACCTATGGAAGGATCTACATTTGAAAACGGACTGGCAAATTTCAGATACCATGCCAGCATATAAGAAATAGCAACTATAATTGCATCTACCAGAAGATGTATTCTATTAAAGTATTTCTGATTGTCTTTAATCATCCCTGCCACTCTCCTGCTCTTATTATTGCACTTCTAACGACTTTTTTAACAGATATATAGTACAATATGGTTCAAATGCTTGTCAACTCAAAGCCAAAGTACCCTGTATGAAAAGGCTGTTTCCTGGCTTCGTTACCCTGACACTCTTCTTCCCATATTTATCCACAGCCAAAGCTGTATTTTGCAGTAATTTCCCAAATGTTTTATTTGAAAATGCACTTTATGTTTCCTGCCCTGCTCCGAGAAGCACAAACGAATTCCTCTGAAAAGACCTTTTACATACGCTCCGCCCAACCCTTTTCTTAGGAAAAAAAGTGTTTTGATTCCAAAACCAGCAAGCAAAAACGGTAAATTAAGAAGTATCTGGATAAGAGGCATATTTTTATAAACCAGATACACGCTGTTTTTAGAAGTTAAATCCGTTTTAAATTTATTGTATCTAGAACCTGATGAGGCACTACCTGCATGAATCACCCTTGCTTCCGGAACAAAAACATTCCGATACCCATAAATAAGTGCCCGGTACCCTAAATCAATGTCTTCCAGATAAGCAAAATGATTTTCATCTAAAACACCAATTTCCTCCAGAATACTTCTGCGAAAAATGGAAGCACCACCGCAGGCTGCAAAAACCGAATACGCTTTCTGATAGTCCTTCTCTGGTCTGCCCTTGCCAATCGCAAATGCCCAGCCAAGTGCACAATACAAATCTCCTGCATCATCGATTCTGTCCTGCTGCTGCATGGAAAGCATTTTTGCCGAACCGGAAAAAATTTTCGTATCCTTCTCCATGGCTCGTTCCAATGCCTGCACAAATCCTGTTTGAACTATGGTATCATTGTTCAGCAGAATAACATATTTGGTCTTTGCTCTGTCGATTCCCGTATTAACCGCTTTACAAAAGCCTGTATTTTCTTCAAACCGAATTGTTTCTACCCATGGAAATTGCTCCCGAAGCAGTTCATAACTTCCATCCGCAGAACCATTATCCACCACAATGATATGCGCCTTCTCCTTTTGTAGGGAAAGCAAACAATTTCCCAGATATTTGATTCCGTTATAATTTGGTATCACAATTGTAGACAACATAGAACCTCTCTGGGTTCCCGACTCCGCAGCACTCATTTGCTAAATCTCCATTTAATTTTTGTTTTTCCATGTAATCTTCGGGTCCCACAGAACCAGATATCCCTTTTGGCGAACTGCTTTCCCAAGTTCCATACTAAGTTTGCGATACCCTTCTTCGTCGCAGGAAATGCTGCTGACATCTGCCAGTCCCCATTCACCGCTTTCCCGATAGGGAATCCCCATAATCTCTTCAAAAACAGGCCACAATTCTTTGCGCACACTGATACACCGGATATCCACTGCAGCACAGTCCTGCTTCAGCACTGCTTTGTGCGTACTGCCGCCGCTATATTCTTTGTGCAAACCATAATATATCTTTTCCCCATTTGCACCATAAATTCCACTTGTTATTTTATTGCTTTTATCCAGAATCCGACCGCCAATGATTCCTATCTCAGGTCTGTTAGTAAAAATGTCCGGCTGATACAGCATATCGTAGAATCCCAGATGCAGAGAATGTCTGACCTGGGTCTTCCAACCCAGTTTTCTGCTAAACTCCTCCAAAGCGGCTTTCCCGGCTTCATACGCATAAGATTTGCTGGCTGTGTTTTCTGCCGTTGAATTTTCATGACATCGCCAGTGGTATAAAACTTTGGGAATATGCAGAAGGATTTTATTCAGGTCAGCCGCCTTCCGTTCCTGCAAGGCATCGGCAACCACCCGCAAAACCAGGTCATAATCCTGTGCACCATCATATGCTTTGCGAAGTTTCAAGGCTTTCATTTTCTCTGCCTTTAGGAACATCAAATGGCAGATATAGTTATTGGATAAAATTAAATCCAGATTAAATTCATTTTTTATATTCGGTTGTATATAGCAATGTGAATTATTTTCATACTTATCTTCATCGGAATAGAGCAGAATCGGCTTTTCTCCATCCTTTTCCGCTTTCTGAATTGCCTTCACCATCTCGAATAAGGCATCTGGTGACAGGAAATCATCATGGTCCAGCAAACCAATATAATCTCCGGCAGCCGCTTCGATTCCCATGTTTGTATTGTCAGAAATTCCTCTGTTTTCCGGTAATCTGATATAGCGAATCTGTCCCTTTTGGCTTATCTTTCCAAGACTCTCATCCTGGCTTTTCTGTGACAATTTTTTTTCTTCCAGAAGTTTCTGATATTCTTCTACAACTTTTCTGACACCCTCGCTGCTGCTGGCATCAGCAATCACCAATTCCCAGTTCTCGTAACTTTGTCCTAAAACCGAATCCAGTAATTCCCGCAGAAATACTTCTTTTGTTTCATACGCAGGCACAACCAGACTTAGACGGTAAGGAAACTGTCCCGCTTCCTTTCTCTGTGCCTTCAGAATTTCCTGTGTAGGTTCCTGATAAACATAGGATGGTTGTTTTTCTTCTTCAATACGTTCTTTTGCCGCATAATAGGCATGTTTCACACCATTTTTCTGTAAATAGTGGATGGTTTTTCTGATATTACTTATTTTTAAAAGACGTTTTCCCATTTTTCTCTGATATTTTCCCTAATAGTATAGAATCGCCCTGTATAACCACAGGACGATTCCTACTTTTCCTTATCAATATGCTTATAAATATGCTTTCAAATCTTCTGTTAACTGATTCAGTTTTGCTTCTGCATCTTCCAAGCTGCTGCCCTTAACGCCCATATAGAATTTAATTTTTGGTTCTGTTCCGGAAGGACGTGCACAGCACCATGAATCATTTGTCAAATCAAAATATAATACATTAGACTGTGGCAAACCAGTCTTGCCCTCTTCTCCTGTTTCCAGGTTCAGAGTCTTGCCTGTATCATAATCTCTAAATTCTTTCACACAAAGCTCACCGAAGTTTTTCGGTGGATTGTTTCTAAGTTTATTCATGATTTCTTCAATCTGTTTTGCTCCGTCAATACCCTTCATAGTAATGGAGTACTGGCTTTCTTTGAAGTAACCATATTTTTCATATAATTCAAGCATCATATCCCAGACTGTCTTGCCATTTTTCTTGCACCATGCTGCCATTTCGCATAAGCACATAACAGCCACGATAGCATCTTTATCTCTTGCATGAGTACCTGCAAGACAACCATAACTTTCTTCCAGACCAAATACATAATGATTAGAGCCTGACTGTTCGAAAAGTTTAATCTGCTCGCCAATATATTTGAAACCGGTTAATACTTCAATACATTTTACCTGATAATCAGCCGCAATCACACCTGCCATATTGGTCGTAACAATTGTAGTTACCAGTGCTGGGTTAGCCGGCATGGTATTGGTTGCTGTTCTTTCTCTTAAAATATACTCTGCAATCAGCATACCAGACATATTTCCAGTAAACGGAACATATTCACCACTCTTAGTATCTAACGCATAAATACCAAGTCTGTCTGCATCCGGGTCGGTAGCCAGAACGATGTCAGCATTTTTCTCTTTTGCAAGTTTCAGTGCCAGCGTAAATGCTTTCGGGTCTTCTGGATTCGGATACTCCAATGTTGTAAAGTCTGGATCCGGCATTTCCTGCTCTGGTACTACATAAACATTCTTAAATCCAAGCTCTGATAAAATTCTTCTAACTGGAACATTACCGGTTCCATTGAAAGGAGAATAAACAATTTTGATGTCATCTGCCACTTCTTTGATAATTTCCGGATGAATAATCTGTTTCTTTAATTCCGCCATGTACTTATCATCGATTTCTTTGCCGATAACCTGATACAAGCCTGCCTTTATAGCTTCCTCTTTGTCCATTGTTTTTACTGTATGGTAATCGGTCACATTATTAACTTCTGTAATAATTTCTTTATCTCTTGGTGCAGTAACCTGTGCACCGTCTTCCCAATAACATTTGTAGCCATTGTATTCCGGCGGATTATGGCTTGCTGTGATAACAATACCAGAAATACAACCTAATTCACGAAGTGCAAAAGATAATTCCGGTGTTGGTCTGAGTGCATCAAATACATAGGCTTTGATGCCATTTGCTGCCAGACAAAGTGCTGCTTCATCTGCAAATTCCGGTGATTTTCTTCTGGAATCATATGCAATTGCAACACCTTTCTCTTCTCCGCCCTGTTTCTTAATATAATTGGCAAGACCCTGTGTTGCCTTACGAACAGTGTAAATA
>CAYVUF010000166.1:0-5392 GCA_964454605.1 uncultured Bacteroides sp. | reverse complement strand
GGACAACATGACTACACCAGTTGATATGGTTGTTCCGGTTCGTATGAAAACCCGACAGTCATGCGGATGTGAACCCAAAATTGTACCCAAAAATGACAGAAGAGTTTCCCATCTTTTAAATGAAATAGGAAATGGAAAATGGCATATGAAAGCCATGAGGCTGATGCTTAGTGATTCGGCGGACAAACTGAAAATAGAGGAAGTTTTCCCAATTATTCAGAAACATATGGATATCTATTTTGACTATTACAGACAGATATGTATTAAGTCGGAACTGCTCAGAACGTATGATGCAGCGGAGCAGTGTGCGGATGTAACCAATGTCTTGGAAGCTGATTTTGGTGAGTTTAAAGAAACCGGGACATCATGGAATTTATCCGAATTTCAGTCCCGTATAGATACAATACGGAATATGGAAAAGGTAAGTGTGGTTTTGGTTCATCTGTTAAATTCTGGTAAGGATGTTTATGGTTTTACCGTAGAAGGTTATGATGAATTAGTAGACTGGCAGTTAAAGCATGGTGATGAGTTCGCTATGTTTGTATCGCATATTCTGCAAGTAGTCATTCATAATTTCAAAATGAATGAGATGAATAAGAACTTGCAAAAGGTAAATCAGGAAATAGAAGAGCTGTCTTTGCGCGACCCTATGACAGCCATATATAATCGGAGAGGATTTTTTCATAATTTACAGAAAATTATTCAGACGACAGAAAATCAGGGGAAATATTTGTATTTATTTTTTATTGATATGGATGGTTTGAAGTTTATCAATGATAATTTCGGACATAAAGAAGGGGATTTTGCCATTGGAACACTGGCAAAAGTGCTAAGTACCATGGGAAAAGGTGAAAAAGTCTGCGCGCGGATTGGCGGTGATGAGTTTATCTGTGCTTTTGTGGAAGATAAAGTACAGGATTATACAGCTGCTATGTTTCGCGGACAATTGGAAGAATTGCTTGGAAAAGCGGAAGGGGTGGCTGGAAAAGCCTATCCGGTATCAGCCAGCGTAGGTATGATAACCGAAACAATATCGGATAGTCTTGATTTGGATGCAATGATTAATCAGGCAGACGATAAGATGTATCAGCAAAAAATGGCAAGAAAAAGTAGTTCACGTAAATTTTTGTAAATTGTATATAAAATCATGTAAAATTTGATGCAATAGAAGCGAAAACAAGGAAAATAGAGGAAGAAGAAACAGAATATTTAGAAAAATTTTATAAATATACCGAATATGCTTGAAAATTCCCGGGGGGGGGGTAGTATACTATACACTGTATAGGCTAAAAAAGAGATTTTGATACTTATCAACAAAAACTGCTTCTAAGGGAGCATCACAAAGGAGAAATGTGGAATGTTCAAGAGATTTGGTATGATGAAAATTGGAAAGCGACTCAAACGGTCGTATACGCAGTTGATTACTATTTTCGTAGCATTGCTTATTGTTGTTGTTCTGGCTATGCTCTACATAACCAACGACTATACGAAGATTCTGGATAATTATGCGTATCCTCAAGGGGACATCGCACTGGCGATGAATGAGTCAGCAGAAGTAAGAGCTGCAACACGAGGAGCCATCGGTTATGAAACAGATGAGTTGATTCAGGATATGGTGACCCAGCATGAAGCGGCAGTGAAAGCATTTGAAGCTAAGGTAGAAGAAATCCGTCCGACTATGGTGACAGATGAGGGCTTGGCAGCAATGGCAGAAATTGATGCGGCGTGGAAAGCTTATAAGGAAATTGATGCCGAAGTTATGAATCTTGGTGCGACAACAGATACTGAGTTGTGTACACAGGCACAGATTATGATGGCTGAGAAGGCGGCTCCGAAATATCAGGCACTGGATGATGCACTGGAGAATCTGATGGCGGTCAATGTAGCATGTGGTGATTCTGAACGTGCAGTTCTGACCGCAGTGACAATCATAATGGTGATTGCAATTATTGCAGTGATTATCCTGGTGAGCGTATATGCAGGCAGACTTGCGGCTGTTATTACGAAGACCATTGAGAAGCCAGTGAATGAATTGAAAGACAGATTTGCAACCTTTGCAGAAGGTGATTTGGATTCTGCCTTCCCGGTGGTTGATACAGAAGATGAAATCAAAGACCTTGTTGCCAGCATTGAAATGATGGCAGAAAGAATCCACAGAATTATAGCAGATATGGGAAGACTGCTTGGAGAAATGGCGGAAGGTAATTTCAATATCAGAACAGAATGCGAAGCAGAATATAAGGGTGCGTTTAATGGCTTGTTGCTAAATATCCGTAAGATGAACCGCCAGATAGATTCGACTGTTCATGGTGTCAGAGAAGCCACAGACCAGGTATTAGTTGGTGCAACGAATCTGGCAGAAGCATCCCAGTCCGTAGCAGAAGGTGCCACAGATCAGGCAGCGGCTGTGGAAGAAATGCAGGCGACCATCGATGAACTGAGCAATGGTATTAAAACAACCGCAGAGGAACTTGATAAATCTTATGTGGAAGCACATAAATATGCGAAGATTGCAGAAGCCAGCGGTGAGGATATGGAAGCCATGATGAAGGCAATGAACCGTATCAGCGAAACTTCTGAGAAGATTGGTGAGATTATTGCGCAGATTGAAGATATTGCAAGTCAGACGAACCTGTTATCTTTGAATGCTTCCATTGAAGCAGCAAGAGCAGGAGAAGCGGGAAGAGGATTTGCAGTGGTAGCAGACCAGATTCGAAATCTGGCAGAACAGAGTGCGAAATCAGCCGTAGATTCCAAGGCACTGATTGAGGCTTCTATTCATGAGGTAGAAGAAGGCAACAAGAGTGCAGAGAAAGCATCCGATTCCTTGAAGGAAGTGGTAGAAGGCGTGCACATGGTTGCTGACAGTGCGAAGAAGATGAAAGAGGTATCTCTGGAACAGGCAGAAAGTATGGGACAAGCAGATGCTGCAGTATCTAAGATTGCTGAGGTTGTTCAGAACAACTCTGCGGCAGCAGAAGAAACTTCTGCAACCAGTGAAGAACTGACTGCACAGGCAACTGAATTGACGAACATGGTAGCTATCTTTAAACTGAGAGAGTAAAACGTGTGTAACAGGGGTTTTGTATAAGAAACTCTCTTTACCGGGAACACTGGTAAAGAGAGTTTTTTTATTTTACAAAACAGGATATCAATTATATACTAGAGATAGTGTGAAAAAATGCGGACACGCAAAGCGTGTCGGAATGAGGTAACTATGAAAGAACATATCGTAAAAGCAGTAGAAGCGGATTCCATTGCGGAAGAACTGGAAATCGAACCGGGGGATGTACTGCTGACAATTAACGAGGAAGAGATAGAAGATATTTTTGATTATCGTTTTATGATAAAGGATGAATATCTGGAAGTGCTGATACGGAAACCGGATGGAGAAGAGTGGCTTCTGGAAATCGAGAAGGAATATGATGATGATTTGGGCATTGAGTTTGAAAATTCACTGATGAGCGAATATCGTTCCTGCTGTAACAAGTGCATTTTCTGTTTTATAGACCAGATGCCGCCAGGCATGAGAGAAACCTTGTATTTTAAGGATGATGATTCCAGGTTGTCTTTTCTTCAGGGAAATTATATTACGCTGACGAATATGAAAGAGAAGGATATTGACCGGATTATCCGTATGAATCTGGCACCAATCAATATTTCGGTGCAGACCACTAATCCCAAGCTGCGCTGTAAGATGCTGAATAACCGGTTCGCAGGTGAGAAACTTCAATTTCTGCAGAAGCTGTATGAAGGACATATTGAAATGAATGGACAGATTGTTTGCTGCAAAAATGTAAATGATGGTATGGAATTAAAACGCAGCATTGAAGATTTGTCAAAGTATCTGCCTTTTATGCGCAGTGTTTCCGTTGTGCCGGCAGGTATTACGAAGTACCGGGAAGGACTTTACCCCATTGAACTTTTTACCAGTGAAGAAGCTGGGGAAGTGATTGATTTGATTGAAAGCTATCAGCAGGGGTTCTATGAGAAATACGGACTTCACTTCATTCACGCAAGTGATGAGTGGTATATTAATGCCGGAAGAGATTTTCCGGAAGAAGAGCGATACGATGGTTATATCCAGTTGGAAAACGGAGTGGGTATGATGCGCCTGTTTATCAATGAATTTCAGGAAGCGCTGGAAAGCCTGCTTGCGGATGAAAAATATCCGAAACTGCAGAAAGAACTTCAACGAACCGTAACCGTTGTCTGCGGAAAACTGACCTATACCACGATGCAGGATTTTGCAGATAAATTGCAACAGGCATTTCCGGGGCTGACGATAAATGTATACTATATCCGCAATGACTTTTTTGGAGAAACCATTACGGTTTCTGGTCTGATAACAGGGCAGGACCTTGTGAAACAGATACAGGAGCGTAAGGAACAGGGCGTTTCGCTTGGCGAAACCCTGCAGATTCCATCCAATATGCTGCGAAGCGGCGAACAGGTTTTTCTGGATGATATGACAGTGGCAGAAGCAGAAGCTGCACTTGGCATGAAACTGGTTCCGGTGGAAGCCTCTGGCAGGGATTTTATCGAAGCGATTATCAATCCCCAGTATTGCATGGACAGAACCAATGAAAACTTTGTGTATATACAGGCATACAAGGATGGAAACAGAGGAGAATAACCGGATGGGCAAGGCAGAGGTTGTTGCGTTTTATTGCCGATTAGGGTATACTTTAGTGGAAAGAGTGCACAGAAATGGAGGACTTATCAGATGGAACAATATAAGCAGGAGTTTATTGAATTTATGGTAGACAGCCAGGTTCTGAAATTTGGCGATTTTACATTGAAAAGCGGAAGAAAATCCCCATTCTTTATGAATGCAGGAGCCTATGTGACGGGAACACAGCTTCGCAAGCTGGGAGAATATTATGCGAAAGCAATTCATGATAATTATGGACTGGATTTTGATGTGCTTTTTGGACCGGCATACAAAGGCATTCCCCTTTCGGTTGCAACGACTATGGCAATCAGTGAACTGTATGGAAAGGAAATCCGGTATTGTTCCAATCGTAAGGAAGTAAAAGACCATGGCGATACAGGTATTTTATTGGGAAGCAAGTTAAAAGATGGTGACAGAGTGGTGATTATTGAAGATGTGACAACATCTGGTAAATCTATTGAAGAAACATTCCCAATCATTAAGGCACAGGCAGAGGTAGAAATCAAAGGTCTGATGGTATCTTTAAATCGTATGGAGAGAGGTCTGGACAGCGAGAAGAGTGCGCTGGAAGAAATCAAAGAAAAATACGGATTTGATGCAAACGCAATTGTGTCCATGGAAGAAGTGGTAGAGTGTTTGTATAACAAGCCTTATAAGGGAAATGTATATATTGATGATACTTTGAAGGCAGCAATTGATACATACTATGAGCAGTAT
>CAYVUF010000165.1:0-5393 GCA_964454605.1 uncultured Bacteroides sp. | reverse complement strand
CAGATGCAGAGTATTTGGAGTGGAAATTAAATTGGCCGGATACTTGTGACGATTGCAGAAAACACGAACCGAAGAAAGGATGGAAAAAATTATGAATGATTTAATGACAATAAAGGGTGAACTCCAAACAACTATCAGTGATTTTAATGAGCCTTTTACAAACTATCTAACTAATTTAGGACTGCCTATCGAAGGAGTATTAGCTCCTATAGAGGAACGACAAATTGTAATAAACTCAATCGAAAGCGAAATAAATAAAATTTCTCCTGAAAATAGGCAATTCGCTGTGTATCTTACTCGTTTTCTTTCTTCTGTAGCAGCCGGACTATTTGATGGCGCTGTTACATACTTATGGAACGAAACTATTAAAAGCTTGAGAAAAATGGTAGCAAGTTATGATCTTGACTATTTTCTCAAAGTAACTTCAGAGATAAATAATAGATATCATAATTTGAGAACCGTAGAAGACCTTTCTCTTATTGCCGACTATGATTTACTTAATACTTGCAATCGTATGGGATTAATAACGGATCATGTATTTGAAGTATTCAAGTTTATCAACTATATGAGAAATCACTCAAGTGCCGCACACCCTACGGAAAACGAAATTAGTGCGTTTGACTTATTAAGTTGGCTAAATAATTGCATAAAATACGCAATTAATGCCACTCCTAATGGCGATGCGATAAAGTTAAAACAACTATTATATAACCTTCGTACTAATGTTATTCCTCCAGAAGATTTAGCATACATAGGA
Organism: uncultured Bacteroides sp.; assembly: GCA_964454605.1. Taxonomy (GTDB): domain Bacteria; phylum Bacillota; class Clostridia; order Lachnospirales; family Lachnospiraceae; genus UBA3282. The sequence goes on along the minus strand of CAYVUF010000165.1, from coordinate 4,636 downwards.
AACAATATAAATGAGCTTCCTACAGTCATGATAGAGGACTTTTTATCAACTATATTTGGTATGTATACAGACCCTAATATTGCTGTAAATATATCTCAAAATATTGAAGGACTCGCCAAATATGCTTGGGTTGCAAGTACAGAGGCAAAAAAACATTCTCTTGGTGAAAAATATGGATACTTTAGAAAAAATGGTGATATTCAAAGAAAAGATAAAGCAAATGATTTTCTTACTATAGTTGATGGTCTTTCATACAAGGATGAAGATAGTATATCCCATGAACTAAGAGACGCATTGGCAAATTTAATGACAACGCATAACAGCGTAAACAACTTTTACAATGAAGCTCCATGGGCCCGCCAATTAAAGCAATTACTTCCGGTTTCCGGCAATGTACCAATTTCTGTTTTAGTAGATTGGGTAAAAACCATTGTTGTATGTTATTCTGGAAATGGGCTAGGTTATCGCGAGGGAGTAGACGAAGGTGCGCTGCCATACTATAAAGATTTTATCAAAAACTTCGACAACAAAGCTCTCGTTTGTCTGCTCAATATGATGGACGATTCTACTTTACTTATGGATTTAAATATGCCAAAAGCAAATAGACGATTCAGAAATCTTTGCTCAGCACTTGCCCAACATTGCAAAAACGCATTTATTTCTGATGCACTGAACTATTTGGCAACTTGTTCAGAATCATTATCTAATGCTCATAAAACTACTGCATTTAAGGATTTAGTTGCCAAAGTAAATAGTCAATTTTAGGTATCATACAGGTATCACGTCAACTAAAGAAGCTCCAAGAACCGCTTAAAACAAGCATTCTTGGAGCTTTTCCTACTATTCAAACTCAATCGTTGCCGGCGGTTTACTCGTGCAATCATACAGAACACGATTAACCCCCTTCACTTCATTTACAATTCTATTTGCGGCCTTAGAAAGTACATCCCAAGGAAGCTGAGCACAGTCCGCAGTCATGAAATCACTTGTGCAGACAGCACGAAGAGCCACTGCATAATCATAAGTTCTTTCATCACCCATAACACCTACGGAACGCATATTCGTAAGAGCTGCGAAATATTGTCCCAAATCTTTATCTACACCTGCTTTAGCAATTTCCTCACGATAAATGTAATCTGCATCCTGTACAATACGAACTTTTTCTTCTGTCACTTCACCGATAATACGGATGCCGAGTCCCGGCCCTGGGAACGGCTGACGGAATACCAGATATTCAGGAATGCCAAGTTCCAGACCCGCTTTACGTACCTCATCTTTGAAAAGCATACGCAGTGGTTCAATAATTTCTTTGAAATCAACGCAATCCGGTAATCCTCCTACATTGTGATGCGATTTAATGACTGCACTCTTGCCCAGTCCGCTTTCGATTACGTCAGGATATATGGTTCCCTGCACCAGGAAATCAACTGCACCAATTTTCTTAGCCTCATCTTCAAAAACACGAATAAATTCTTCACCAATAATCTTACGTTTCTGTTCCGGTTCTGTCACTCCGGCAAGTTTCTTATAAAATCTTTCCTGTGCATTCACACGAATGAAATTCAAATCATAAGCACCATTCGGTCCAAAAACTGCTTCTACTTCATCCCCTTCGTTTTTACGAAGCAGACCATGGTCAACAAAAACGCAGGTAAGCTGTTTACCTACTGCTTTTGCCAGCAGAACTGCTGCCACAGAAGAATCCACACCACCAGAAAGTGCACAGAGCACTTTACCATTGCCCACTTTTTCACGAATAGACTGGATGGTTGTTTCTACAAATGAATTCATTTTCCAATCACCTTTGCATTTGCAGATATTCATCACAAAGTTACGAAGCATTGTCATACCTTCTACGGTATGCATAACTTCCGGATGGAACTGCACTGCATAAAGTCCTTTTTCCGGGCATTCCATTCCTGCAACCGGACAAACCGGAGTATGGGCTGTAATCCGAAAGCCTTCTGGCGCTTTTTCAATATAATCCGTATGACTCATCCAGCAGATTGTTTTAGCCGATACGTCCTGAAACATGGTGGAAGTATTATCAATATCTACTTCTGTTTTACCGTATTCGCTCACTGGTGCGGTTGTAACTTTGCCGTCCAGCATATGTGCCATCAACTGGGATCCATAACAAATACCCAGAACCGGAATACCCAGTTCAAAAATTTCTTTTTCACATAAAACAGCTTCTTCTCCGTACACGCTGTTTGGTCCGCCTGTAAAAATAATACCTTTTGGATTTATCTCTTTAATCTTTTCAAGACTTAAGTTGTGTGGATGTACTTCACAATAAACATTACATTCTCTTACTCTTCTTGCGATTAACTGATTGTACTGTCCACCGAAGTCCATTACGATAACAATTTCTCTTTCCATGTCTTCTCCCTTATCTGTTGTTTATTTTTGCATCTATATCGTTTTTTATACCTTCATGCCAGTCCTCGTTGCTGTGCACCCTTTTTGCACATTCCGAGGTTGTGTCAGATTTCTATTGACACAGGATAGCCAAATTTATATAGATATAATAACACATTACTATTTTGTTGGACAACCTATTTATACTGCATGTTTATGTAAATATTTTTCTTTTGTTGCCAGTCCGCCACGAATATGTCGTTCTGATTTATTAACATCCAAGACTTTTCTTGCTTCTGCGGCCAGTGCCGGGTTGATTTGCGACAAACGGTCTGTTACATCTTTATGTACTGTACTCTTGCTAATCCCGAACTGTTTCGCTGTCTGTCTGACCGTCGCATTGTTTTCAATAATATAATTAGCAATATGAATTGCTCTTTCCTCGATATAATCCTTCAAAAAAATTCCCCTCAAAATACTTTTTTACATTGTATGAAGTATTTCAAGGGGTTATGACTTTTGTTACACGATACGTCTGACGGTAATAATACTCCGGTAAGTTGCGGAAGTAATCTTAATACCGGTACGTTCTGTACTGGCATGAACAATCTGTCCATTACCTATGTATATTCCCACATGACCGCCATAGTAAATAACATCTCCCGGCTGTGCTTCCGAATAGGATACTGCTTTGCCTACATTAGACTGTGCATACGAGCTTCTTGGCAAAGAATATCCAAATGCCTGATAAACTGCCATAACAAAACCGGAACAGTCTGCACCATTTGTCAGACTGGTACCACCCGCCACATAAGGATTTCCAATAAACTGACAGGCATAGTTTGCAATCTGTTGTCCCTTGCCGCCCCCGGAGTTAGACGGTGTCGGGGTGGATTGTCCACCAGAACTGGAAGAGTTATTGGTGGAAGAATCTGAGGATGAGTCTGACTGGGAATTGCTTTCCGTAGAATCAGATTCGGTCTGGCTGTTCTGGGCTGCCAACAATGCTTCCTGCTCCGCCTTTTTACGTTCTTCTTCCTCTTTTCTCCTGCGTTCTTCCTCTTCTTTCCGTTTCCGCTCCTCTTCTTCCAGCTTACGTATCTGTGCTGTTTCCTGCTTGATTTTCGTTGTATAGGCTGCGGCTTCCTGTTTGGCTTTCGCCAGAACCACTGCGTAATTCTCGTATTCTGCCTTTTTATCTGCAAGCACTTCTTCCACATAATTCTGTTGTTCTACCAACTCATATCTGGAAGTCTGCAACTCTGATTTTTCTTCTTCTAATTCATCCTGCAATGCCGCTACTTCCTCGACGGTTGCCTGATATTCTTCTAACAATTTACGGTCATATTCGTATAATTCTTCTACATAATGTGCTTTGTTAACCATGTCACTGACATTTAGTGCTTCGGTGAAAAGCTGCAGATAAGAAACATCCCCCTGCTCATACATGAACTTAATACGAATTTTCATAGATTCATATTGTTCATCCTTCGTGGCTACTGCTTCATCATATTCTAATTGTGTCTGCTCAATTTCTTCCTCTTTATCCGCAATAGCTTCTTCAATCAGATTGATATCCGTCAGCAGTGTTACCATCTCCGCATCCAGTTCTTCAATCTCACTGCCTATATCTGCCTGTGCACCTTTATAATCTGAAATCTGCTGATTCACACTTTCCAGTTTCTTTTCATTTTCTGCTTTCTGATTCTGTAAATCAGAAATAGTGGCAGCACTCACTGGTTCTGCCACTACAACTAACATCGTCAAGGCTGTCATTATGCTTATGAATTTTATAAATCTTCTTTTCATTTGTGCCATTATGCGCCTCTATCTTTATCATTTCCTGTAAACTACGGTAAAAAACTCTGTAATGTGGTTACATCTCACACCCTTTAGGTGTTCCAACAACAATTTTCAGGCCTATCCCGCAATTACAGTTCACAGTTTTTAACCGTTCTTGGGAATGGAATAACATCTCTGATATTGCCCATACCAGTTAAGTACATAACACATCTTTCGAAGCCAAGTCCAAAGCCTGCATGTCTTGCTGAACCATATTTTCTAAGGTCAAGGTAGAATCCATAATCTTCTTTGTTCAGACCCATCTCTTCCATTCTCTTCTCTAACACTTCCAGACTATCCTCTCTCTGACTTCCTCCGATAATCTCACCAATACCTGGAACCAGACAGTCCATTGCTGCTACAGTTTTTCCATCATCGTTGAGTTTCATATAGAAGGCTTTGATTTCCTTCGGATAATCGGTTACAAATACCG
>CAYVUF010000164.1:0-5394 GCA_964454605.1 uncultured Bacteroides sp. | reverse complement strand
CTTCAAATATTCCCCCCTAATATGCACATACTAAAATCACCACAATGACAATCCAGCCAATCATCATATTCCTGTTGATTCGTTGTTCCATATCTTTCATGGTATCTTTTGTATCTCCTCATTAAATTTTTCTCATTACCATGCTATAATAATTCCAAAACAATGTCAAGAATAGCCCTTTGGGCATCATAATGCAACACGAAAAAAAAACCTAGCAAACACTAGGTTCTTTACGTGCAGGAAAAGAGACTTGAACTCTCATGGTATTGCTACCACACGGACCTGAACCGTGCGCGTCTGCCAATTCCGCCATTCCTGCGAACAAATGATATTGTATCTTTTTTTTTGATATCTGTCAAGAGTATTTTGAAAGTATTTTAAATATTTTGTATTTTTATTCTGTAACCCCTATAAATCCTTGCAGACATCAATCCATTCCTTATACCCTGAATATTTCTCCAGTTCTGGAATTGTCAGCTCTATTGCACTATTACTGCTGCCGCAAGCCGGAAAAATAGTGACAAAACGCTTCAAAGATTCATCCAGATATACTTCCACTCCCTCATTGATGGCAAATGGACAAACACCGCCAATCCCATGCCCTATCCTCTTTTCGACCTCGTCCGGTGCAATCATTCTCGCTTTTATTCCAAAATATGCTTTGTATTTATGATTGTCGATTTTCGCATCCCCTGCTGTTACAATCAAAATTGCATTTTCTTCCAGCAGAAATGCCAACGTTTTTGCAATTCTCTTTTCTTCGCAATGCAGTGCTGCTGCCGCCAGTTCTACGGTTGCACTCGATAGTTCCAGTTCCTTAATTCTGTCCTCCATCTGATAGTTTCTAAAATATTCCTTCACTCTGTCGATTGCCATGATTCTTCATTACTCCTTCGTACCTTTATCAGATTCCCTCATTTCTACATTATATTCCTTATGCAAAATCGGTACAATACATATTTCCACAAAAAATCTTTTCGTTATATTAGCCTGTCTTTTGACAAGTTTCCATTTTTTTCAAAAATCTTTTTATTTTTTTCAAAAAAAGTATTGACACATTTCTCATTCAATAGTATTATATTACTTGCGTTGTGGCGCACACGCGGAAGTGTCGGAACTGGCAGACGAGCAAGACTAAGGATCTTGTGACTGCAAAGTCGTGTGGGTTCAAGTCCCATCTTCCGCAGTAATCTTTTAAGAAAAAGCCTTGATTTTTCAAGGCTTTTTTGCTGTCTAAAACATTTCATTAATTCGTATTTTCATCATGATACGAACTTTTTGAAATTGCAAAAAATTAGTACCAAAAAACGGTGCTAATCTTCGTAGTGATATTTACATGAGTATATAATCAGATTTTGGTTGTTATCCATATTGTAGACAAGTCTTTGTTCCCATTCGGTGTATTGCCTTCAATAATTTTAATGCAGTCCACCTAAACCTTTTTGCCCATTTCATACGCTTCTTTCATCACTGCTTTTGTCTTTACTTCTCCTGCCTGATACACTCCCGTTCCGTAAATAATGCCTTTTTCCACCGCACCTTCTACACAGTCGGCATATCCTCTAAAGCAAGCCAGCGTAGTGTCCATAGACGTTTTTTCTCCATCTGCCGCTGTCATAATATAATACATCTCCTTATTTTTTACTTCTGTCCATCTGCATACACTTCTGTCAATAACTGCTTTCAATTGTGCATTTATGGAATAAAAATAGACAGGACTCGCCAAAACAAGAACATCACAGTCTATCATCTTCTGCATAACCTCTGCCATATCATCCCGAATAGCACAGACTCCTGTATTACGACAGGCATAACAGGCAAGACAGCAGGCAATTTTTTTCTCCTGTACACGAATTTTTTCTACCGTATGTCCTGCTTCTTGTGCACCACGCATAAACTCATCACATAATAAATCAGAGTTACCGCCTTTTCTTGGACTGCCTGATAAAATCAATACTTTTTTTGCCATAATCCTTATTCCTCTCTTATCCGTTTTATATTTTGTCCCTGGAACGGTCAAATACCCACCGCCATGGATATTGTCTAACAATCTTGTTCACATGAAATAATCAGTGGTGGTTTTCTGCCGTACCCCATTCGCCTGCAATGTATTAATTCGTGCCAAAAAACCAACATACACCACTGACATGATTCAGTGCTAGAATAGTCCAATCCACTTTATTATAATTATTGAAAACTACAAAAGCAAGGAATGAGTGTCTGCAAGCCTTCCTACAAAAATAACCTCCAAATCGTTAAATGACTTGGAGGTTTGATTCTGAACCTTTTATTTTTTATTGTTTCCTATACTTTTTCTATTCTTAAAGTTCAAGAAATAAATCAAATAGGGATTTTTTAAACAATACAAAATGGAAAAGTACCCTACTGAACATACTAAAATGGTAGCAGTCATCAACAGATACATATTTTCAATGCATCTTGAAATAAGCAGATAAGCTACAATCATATATAAGCATCCTGCAAGGTATTGCCATAAATACTTTTTGATTTCTTTTATCGACATAATCTTTTTCAAATATACAAAATTAATACACAACTCTAACATTTCTGTAATAATAGTTGCCAACGCTGCACCATTCTGCTGTAAATCAGGTATTAAATACAGGTTCATTAAGAAATTAATAACCATTCCACATCCAGTAGATACTAAGTTCCACTTTTCTCTATTAATTGGGATAAACAAATACAGCACAATAAAACTATTGAGAGGAACTAAGAAAATCCGCCATGCTAGTATTCGACTAGTTATCACTGCACCTATAAATTCTGTGCCACTAAACAGAGTAATAATTGGGCTGCTCAATAAAAATACGCCCAGTGCAGCGGGTATACCTACCATCCAAACGCAATTAATCGCTTGGTAAGATAATTTTTCTATCTCTTCCCTATTTCCCTTACTTGAATATATTGCTAATCTTGGCATAAAAACCATGACAACTGACGTTATTAACGATGCAACAATAGAACTCATCTTATTTGCTGCTGTATATAAACCCACAGCATCATTTCCCGCCATAAATCCAACCATCGTTGTATCTAAGTGAATAATAATCTGTATAAACACTGTCATTTCAAACACAAGCATAAGCGGTTTAATATGTCTTATAATATTATAACCACCTAATTTTTTATACGTAACCACTCTTCTGGAGTGCACAAAATTCACAATATTGGTTCCCGTACCTGCCAACGTCTGAATGAATGCATAAATGTATATATCTTCTGTTGAATGAACAAATAAAAAAATACATATTAGTCCGATTCCCTGCACAATGCACGTTCTGATTGTAATGAACTCATATTCTTCTAACGCGTTATAAAGCCAATCCATACCAAGCGGTGTTAAAATAATGGTAATACTGTTAATTAACAACAATGTTCTATACGAACTAAGTGAATAACTTTGTATAATAATCAAGAACAAGACATACGTAACAATTGTCGTTACTGTATTAATGAATAAAATCTCATGTACAAACCTGCTGAGTGCTATTTTATTCGTTTTTATTTTACTAGCTTCCTTCGTTCCATAATTTACAACACCTAACATAGCTAACATTGTAAAATACGCCGTAAAAGACTTGGCAAAATTTATTTTTCCAACACCATCCGTTAATAGTATCCTTGAAGAATACATAAAGGTAACTACCGGAAATGCCATTGTTACAACAGTCTTGATTCCGTTCCATATCGCATTTTTAGCAAGTGATTTCTCTTTCATCTTATATTTTCCCCATATCTCACTCCTGTCAAATAGATATATCATCTTTTTTGTTTTTCAGATACATTCCATTTTCTATTACGCAAACACATATCGAAATCCAAACAAAAAAATGATTAGACGATAAATAACTACTAGAAAAAAATAATATTGAAAAATATGCACCAAACAGTGCTATAACTGTCGCATACTCCTTACTCTTATATGCACCAAAAAACATTTTTACCATAAGCAACATAACTACGAAAATATTGATTGTCAATCCCACAATACCCAATTGCAACAATTGTTCTATGAAAATATTATGAGGATATCCTACTCCATAAATATGCCGAGAGATGTAGATTCTTTCCCCCGCTAATCCTAAGCCCCAAAGCTTTGTTATTATCGACTGCGAAAAAAAATATTCCAGCATTCTCTTCCATGCTATGACCCTATCCGTTTCCCCAATAGCGTTATTAAATAATAAAGATAAAGTTCTGGACGATGAAATATCTACATAATTTGCAACATATCTAAAGAAAATAAATAACATCACTATTATAATAAAAAGCCTTCCTACTCCTTCAAGATATTTGCCATTCATCACATAGTACAGAAATAAAAAAATAGAAATTTGTACCAATGTTCCTCTTGAACCATACATGAAAACCAAAACAATTCCAATTATCACAAGTAATAAATCAAATATTTTTCTTTGTTTCTCAAACAAAATAAAAACACCTAAAACAGGCATTAACAATGCTGATGAAAAAAACATATACCACTCTGGCGTTGCTCTATAATTTATGACATTTCTGGTTTGAAACCAACTTATAATCGCAATGATTAGCATGATTCTGGATAATCTTGTATATATTTTTAGCATAGTATTCCAACTATCTATGTACCTAACCACAATATAGGAAACGTAACCACTGCCAAATGTCCAAATAAAAGTATTATCAAAGCATATCGTTTCAAATCCATTTTTCCAATAACTAATCAAATATAAGGTAACTAGTATCAAGAACACAACCAGTATATCCTTTTTCATCCTATTACACACTTGTGGTAAGATACCAACTAGAAAAAGGACAAAAATTGTACCATATATGTATATACTGTTTGGAAACGCATCATTATCGAACAGTTTAACTTGCCAAACTCGCAGACAATACTGTATACAGTTTGCGAACAATATGCACTGTAAACACATTTCAACTGCTCCGTATGAGCGAAAAACATTCCTGTTAACTCGAATTACCATAAGTTTTTATCTTCCTTATCTTTCAACTGTCTACTGAGCAATTTAAAAAATATCCCATGAAAGAAATAAGTTTCAATCGATACATAAACAATAATATTACTTGATTTTTGGTTAATGTATTCCCAAATACATACTTCGGATAATATTGCAAATCCTGCTTTAGGTAAATAGAAAATTTCTCGGCTCTCTCATTTTTGCAAAGTGGATTATCTTTATGAAAAAAATAATGTTTCATTAAATATGCTATTTCATCAGCTTCCATTTTTGCAAAAGCACCCTTATACAATTTAGTACTTTCAGCATAGCTCATTATTTCTTTGCACAAAATTCTAACTCTTCTTGCATTGTCTATGGTCCTATGTCAAGATTTAGTACAAGTTAAAATGAGGTTTTCCTCATTTTA
>CAYVUF010000163.1:0-5402 GCA_964454605.1 uncultured Bacteroides sp. | reverse complement strand
CAATATATACCCCATAGGGGTATGTGTCAAGGTAAAAAAATAGGATTTTTACTCTGTATATTTTGCTTTCGCTTCCCTGAAATTTTTGCTTCTGAAATTATTCCATGTTATAATAACAAACATATGCATCCACCAGATTACATAATACAGTGAGCTGCACTAAGAGAAGGAGATTCTAAATGGGAAACGACCAACGTCCGAATTTTGAGGCTTTTGACTTCACAAATTATGAGAATTTCTATGAAAAAAAGACACATGGCAATCTGGAGTATCCTGTCATGGTCTATTTTATTGATTTATACAATTCCTATATGCATGCTATCCGTTGGCACTGGCACGAAGAAATGGAAGTCATTATTGTGAACAGCGGCAGCGCACGTTTCCTGACAGATGATGAATCTTTTATTCTTTCACCCGGACAGGGATTGATTCTGAATCAAAATGTTATTCATGCAATTCAATGTGTGGAAGATACGAATTGTACCTTTTATTCTTTGGTTTTTCATCCTGATTTTCTATTTGGTAAATCCAATTCTTATATGCGTACACAATTTTTACTGCCTACCCAGAGTTTTTCTATTTTAAAGGCTCTTGTGTTGGATGAAAACGATGCATGGCACGAATCCATGCTGGATGCGTTAAACGAAGTGATTGCTGTGAATCTGACAAAAAATTATGGTTATGAAATTGCTACCAGAGGCTATTTATGCCAATTCTGGGCAAATCTAATCGGCAGGCTGCCTAAAACAACGGAAAATGTGCATTCTCCGCAGATTTCGCTGGACGAGCAACGTGTGAAACAAGCAATGCTCTTTATCCGTCTGCATTATGCAGAACCACTAACTCTGGAAGATATTGCCGACAGCATCCCTGTCAGTAAAAGTGAATGCTGCCGCTGTTTCAAACGCACAATTCAGATAACACCTTTTGAATATCTGATGAAATACCGCATTTTTGAAGCCAGTAAAAAAATTCTGGACGATAATTATGCAACCCATTCCATCTCCGATTTGGCTTTATCGGTTGGCTTTAATAATATCAGCTATTTTAACAAACTATTTAAAAGATATCTGGATTGTACTCCTACGGAATATCGGGCACAGGTTGCTGTTTCTGAACACAACGCAGAAAATCCTTTCCATATTCCACTTTCCTAATCTTTATTGTCCATAAAAAGTTGTAAGTGCTTCTAACAAATAAATAATGTCCTTTGCACCTGCTGTTTCCATTGCCGAGTGCATGGCAAGCTGAGGCAGTCCGATATCTACGGTATTCACAGAAACCTGTGACGTAGAAATATTACCGAGTGTACTTCCTCCTATCATATCGGACCGATTGGCATAGGTCTGATACGGAACTTTTGCCTGATGACAGATATCCTTCATAATGGCTGCCGAATACGCATCCGTTGCATATCTCTGGCTTCCATGATATTTCAGAACAATTCCCTTATTTAATACCGGACGATTGTCTGTATCTGCTTTTTCCGGATGATTGGGGTGAAGTGCATGCGCATTGTCTGCTGAAATCATAAAGCTGTCCGCTATCATGCAACAGTAATCTTCCTTTCCCATACCAAGTTTTTCACAGATTCTTGCCAACACATCTTTTAAGAAAGTAGAATCTGCTCCCTGTTTCGTTCCGCTTCCTACTTCCTCATTATCAAAAACTGCACAAAGACTGATGTATTCCTTCGCCTCTGCTTCTGTTAATGCTTTCATTCCCGCATAAGCACATTCCAAGTCATCCAGACGTGGACCTGCAATAAATGCTTCATCTAACCCGATTCTGTGACATTTATCACGATTATACAGATATAAATCTGCTCCTAAAATATCCTCTTTGTCAATAGCCGCCTGTTCTGCCAGCAGTTCCAAATATTTTCCTTTCATTCCTGCTTCACCGGCTAATGGCTGCATATCAATTTGGGGATTGTATTCCACACCTTTATTCATATCCCTGTTCATATGAATGGCTACATTGGGAATAATCACCGTATCCTTATCCAGATTCACCAGACTACTTTTCATACCATCCTTTGTCTTAGAAACAACTCTGCCTGCCACAGAAAGCGGTCTGTCTAACCAGGTAGAAAGAATCATCCCACCATATTTTTCTACATTCCACTTCAGGTAAGCATTCTCCACCGTCCCCTCCATGATTTCCTTCAATTTAAAACAGGGGGAATCACTGTGTGCTGCTACCATATGAAATCCTCTGACAGTCTTTGCTTCCGGAATCGTAAACGCAATAACCGAAGAGTTATTTCGGTTAACATAATATTTTCCACCTTTTTGGATTTCCCACTTATTTCTTTCTTCTAATTTCAAAAATCCCGCTTTCTCTAACATTTTTTCTATGTTAGCTGCTGCATGAAAGCAAGTAGGACTTTCCTCAATAAAAGTAAATAATTTCTGCAGTTGTTTTTCCTGATTCATACTTCTCTCCTCCTATTCTTTTCTCTTTCCATCTCATAGGAAAACTACATTTTGCAAGATTTCCTGCATTTTGTCGAATTTTGCATAAAAACCTTCCTTGTCGCATCCTGCTTTTGCTGCCCGAATCATGAATGTGCAAAAACCACTTTCCCCGGATTTTCCCGTTGAAAGTGGTTCTCTTCTCTACTGCTGTGCACTGGCTTCCTGTGCATCAAACATTAACGTACTTAACTTCAGCAAATCTGCGGTATCTGGTGTCCATAAATTATCTACAACTTCTATCTTAACCGTTGCCGTAGCCGGCTCATTATAAGTAATATCTGCATAAGTTTCCTGAAGGCAGACATTCAGCAAATCAATATACTGCTCTATCATTTCATCATCAGACGGGATTTCTTCTCCTGCATCTACTGCTGCCTGCCACTCTGTCAGAAGTTCATCTGTTTTTTCTTCATACAGAGCCATAGATGGCACATAAATATTCATCTGTTCATAGGTTACGGTAACAACATAAGAACCATCGTCCTGTTTCTCTGCCTCTCCTACTGTGTACTTCGCGCCAGCAAGAATATCTGCAAAAGTTTCTTCGAAAGCCTCCCTCTGCTCATCTGTTACACTGATACCCACAAGATAGGCATCCACCGTTTCCTGCAAGCCTTCCTGATACAAGGTTTCTGACTGCTCTGCAGTCCCCACCTTCATTTCCACAAACCCTGCAGAATCATCCTTATAACTGTTGTCCAGTACCGCTTTCAAATATGCAGAAGCATCAAAAGAACTGCCGCATCCTCCAAGCATCCCTGCAGACAGGATACAAACCAACATTGCTGCAATTTTTTTCATAACAATTCCCTCCCTCATGGATGATTACACCATTTAGAGTTCATTCTAGCAATGCGTATCCCTTTTGTCAATCCTGGTGCTAACCATTCATGTCTGTCTATTCTATTATCCATTTTTCTTTGGCAGCTTTTTTAACCGTAAAAGTTTGACACGCCTTACCAGACTACTTATAATATTCGTCAGAAAATATTTCTGCCCACAGCAGTTTATAAGGAGAACATTATGCCGAATATCATTGAAATCACCGATTTTGCAGCACCGGAACTGGACATCTATGCGCGCCTTTCCGAAGTCCAGCTTCTGCATCTCTACGAACCCAAACCCGGACTTTTTATTGCAGAAAGTCCGAAAGTTGTAGAACGGGCTCTGGATGCAGGATTTGTTCCTGTTTCTTTTTTGTTAGAAAAAAAAGACATAGAAGGTCCGGCGAAAGAAATCCTTGCACGTTGTAAGGATGTACCTGTTTATACTGCTGCATTTGATATTTTAACCAAATTAACCGGATTTCCATTGACACGCGGCATGCTATGCGCCATGAAACGCGCACCCTTGCCAACCGTTGAAGAAATCTGTCAGAATGCTCATAGAATTGCTGTCTTAGAAAATGTCGTGAACCCTACCAATGTGGGGGCTATTTTTCGCTCTGCTGCCGCCCTTAATATGGATGCAGTCTTACTCACACCGGCATGCAGCAACCCTCTTTATCGTCGCTCTATCCGGGTGAGTATGGGAACTGTCTTCCAGATACCCTGGACTTTTCTGGGAAATAACAGCCTGACATGGCCGGAACAAGGTATGTCCCTTTTACACCGTCTGGGATTTCGGACAGCCGCCATGGCCCTGTGTGATGATTCCATCTGCATTGATGACCCCAGACTGGCCGCCGAAGAGAAACTTGCTGTTATCCTGGGAACGGAAGGTGATGGTCTGGCAGCTTCTACCATCGCCGGTTGTGATTATACAGTCCGCATTCCCATGACCCATGGTGTAGATTCCCTGAATGTTGCCGCCGCCAGTGCGGTTGCCTTCTGGCAGCTTGGCAGAAAGCAGGACTAAATTTGCCTGCTTTTATTCAATCTCTTCTGCTTCTACATCGACTGCTTCTGCTTCCTGTTTCATCCTTTTTGCAGTACGTGCCACTCTGGACACAATCCAGATATCCGAAACACCATCATATACCAGAAAGATTCCGATTGCCCGAACCAGCGTGTCGACTGCTGCAAAAGGATTGCAGATAAGCAGAACACCAAAACCAATAGTAACCAGCCCCAGCACCAGTGCAACCCACCATTTATCATACTGTCCCTTACACAGCTTCACTGTCTGCTCCAGATTATTCAAGCCATGCAGAACAATAATAATACCGACTAAAATCGGAACCATTGCTATTATTTTGTCTGGCTGCATAAAAATCCAAACACCAATAATGGTAATAATAATTCCAAGAATCAGATTCACTCTGGAAAACATACTTCCATCTTTTGCCAAAAAGTAAGCCAACACTTTGCAGATTCCCATAATACCAAGCACTGCTCCAATTGCGCGGCACACAATCTGTACGGACATTCCCGGCCATATAATCAGTACCACTCCAAGCACAATACACAATGCCGCTGACACCACTACATTTGCCTTAATTTTCTTCAAAAGATTTTCCATATCCTTTCTCCTCCGTTTCCTTTTTCTCCTGAAACCAAATATAGGTTTCTCCACACTTCCTATAAACAATATACCCTAGCGCCGCACCAAAGCAGTTTAAGATAATATCATCCACATCAAATGCACCAAAAGCACTAAACAATTGAAAAACTTCAATTCCCAACACAAACACCAGGACATTCAGGAACATATCCCCAAAATGTCTGTGTTCTGGTCTTACCATAGGAAACAGAAATCCAAAAGGTACAAAAACAAGAATATTCCCCGCCAGATTTTCAAAGCTGTTGAGTTTGTACGCGTAATCTATATACATTTTAATTGTTTTAAAAGGAATAAAATTCGCACTGCCAAGTCCTTCCAGTACTACTTCCCTGCGCCATGTCTGTGCAATCGCATAAAGGTGTTCCAACGGATATTTAAAAATAATTACTTTTATGACAAATAAAATATATATAGCAAAAA
>CAYVUF010000162.1:0-5436 GCA_964454605.1 uncultured Bacteroides sp. | reverse complement strand
TGCACCGGCAGGTCCTACCTATATGGAAGACTTAAACGAAGCAGGCGGCGTTTATGCGGTTATGAAAGAACTTGCAGATATTGGATTGCTGCATACAGATTGTATGACAGTAACAGGTAAGACGGTAGGTGAGAATATTGCCGGAGCAGTCAACAGAAACCCTGAGGTAATCCGTACTGTGGATAATCCTTATTCTAAAACAGGTGGTCTGGCAGTTCTGAAAGGGAATCTTGCACCAGATGGCAGTGTTGTAAAACGTTCTGCTGTTGTAGAGGAGATGATGGTGCATGAAGGTCCTGCACGTGTATTTGAATGTGAAGAAGATGCCATTGATGCGATTAAGGGTGGAAAAATCGTGGCAGGTGATGTTGTGGTTATCCGCTATGAAGGACCAAAGGGTGGCCCTGGTATGCGTGAAATGTTAAACCCTACATCTGCTATTGCAGGTATGGGACTTGGTTCCAGTGTGGCTCTGATTACAGACGGACGTTTTTCTGGGGCATCCAGAGGTGCTTCCATTGGACACGTATCACCGGAAGCAGCAGTAGGCGGTCCGATTGCACTGGTGGAAGAAGGCGATATTATCAGTATCAATATTCCGGAAATGAAACTGGATGTCAAAGTATCGGATGAGGAAATGGCAGCCAGAAAGGCAAAATGGCAGCCAAGAGAGCCGAAAGTGACAGGCGGCTACCTTTCCAGATATCGTGAACTTGTAACAAGTGGTAATCGTGGGGCGATTCTTGAAGTACCCAAAGCAGTTCAGTAGAAAATACGATAGTGACAGCATATAAGGGATGATTTAAGGAGGATAAAAGGATGTTACTGACAGGTGCAGAAATCGTAGTGGAATGTTTGAAAGAACAGGGAGTAGATACTGTTTTTGGTTATCCGGGCGGAACAATTTTGAATGTATATGATGCCTTATATAAACATAGTAATGAAATAAAACATATTCTGACTTCTCATGAACAGGGGGCTGCACATGCAGCAGACGGTTATGCGAGAGCAACCGGAAAAGTGGGAGTGTGTATGGCAACCAGCGGACCTGGGGCAACGAACCTTGTAACCGGTATTGCCACCGCTTATATGGACTCCGTACCAATGGTAGCGATTACCTGCAACGTAAACTTACCATCACTTGGAAAAGATTCTTTTCAGGAAGTGGATATTGCCGGAGTCACCATGCCAATTACAAAACATGGATATATCGTAAAGGATATCAATATTCTTGCAGACACACTGCGAAAGGCATTTTCTATAGCAGGAAGCGGCAGACCGGGTCCTGTACTGGTTGATATTACGAAAGACGTAACAGCAAATACCTGTGAATTTACACCAAAGGCAGTAGCAGCAGAAGCACTTCCGGTTAAATATACCGATGCAGATATTGCAACTGCAGCGGAACTGATAAAGACAGCAAAGAAACCATTTATTTACGTAGGCGGCGGTGCAGTGATTTCCGGTGCTGCGGAGGAAGTACGTGAGTTTGCGGCCAAAGTGGATGCACCAGTGTGTGATACGTTAATGGGTAAGGGCGTATTTGACGGACACGATGAACGTTATACCGGAATGATTGGTATGCATGGAACCAAAGCCTCTAATTTTGGAGTGAGTGAATGTGACCTGCTCATTGCGCTGGGAGCAAGATTCTCAGATCGTGTGGTTGGTAATCCAAAGAAATTTGCAGAGAATGCCAAAGTTTTACAGATTGATATTGATGCGGCAGAAATCAACAAAAACATTCATACGGATGTGTCAATTGTGGGTGACTTGAAAGAAGTCCTTCAGAAATTAAATGCAGTGTTAGCAGGTCAGGAGAATGCAGAATGGATGCAGCATATTGCACAGTTGAAAGAAAAGTATCCATTAAATTATGATAACTCCGTCTTGTCCTGTCCTTATGTGATGGAAGAGATTGACCGTATTACTGGAGGGCAGGCAATTATAACCACAGATGTGGGACAGCATCAGATGTGGGCAGCCCAGTATTATAAATATTCAAGTCCGCGCACCTTTTTATCTTCTGGCGGACTTGGCACAATGGGATATGGACTGGGTGCATGTATTGGTGCGAAGATGGGACAGCCGGATAAAATCTGTATCAACATTGCAGGGGATGGATGTTTCCGTATGAATATGAATGAACTGGCAACCGCAAGCCGTTACAATATTCCAATCATTCAGGTGGTTATCAATAATCATGTACTGGGTATGGTAAGACAGTGGCAGACTTTGTTCTATGGAGAACGTTATTCACAGACCGTCTTAAACGATAAGGTGGATTTCTGCAAAGTAGCAGAAGGACTTGGTTGTGAAGCAATTCGTGTTACTAGTAAAGAAGAGGTGGCACCTGCCATTGAAAAGGCATTAGCCTTAAAAGCACCTGTTTTAATTGAATGTATTATTCCAGAAGATGATAAGGTATTCCCAATGGTACCGGCAGGAGCACCAATCAGTGAAGCATTTGATGCCCAGGATTTAGCATCAAAGTCATAAGGTTCATAAATTATATATAGCAGACTGGAAATATCTTATGAGGAAAAAATGGTTAAAAACGAGTATTTTGATATTCTTTATTCTGTTGGTTCAGTTGATGGCAGTTTATGTTGGATTAGCTATCTATTACAAAAATGCGTTTGAATATGGCACGTGGATAAATGGAATTTATTGTACCGGAAAAAGCATTGATGAAGTAAATAGTGAACTTGCGGGACAATTTCAATACGATGGCATAACAGTATATGATAAGAATCAGAATACTTATTTTATCAGTGCAGAGGAGATTGGTTATCAGTTCGACTTTAAAGAAGCCTTAAAATTATATCTGGCAAGACAGAATGCATGGCTATGGATAGATAGTTTCTGGAAGGTCAGAAAAGAGAGTCTGTCACCAGTGGTTTCTTATGAGGAAGAAGAATTGGAAGCCTGTTTTGAACAAATGCCTTTTTTTTTGGAAGGTAAACAGGAAAAAAGAGAAATTGCCATTATTAAGACCAATCAAGGATATGAACTTTTAAATGAAAGAACTGATGTGCTGAATGCAGAAGAAGCAAAGCAGGCGGTCCGACAGGCAGTGGATTGTTCCGCAACAGAAATTTCATTGGAAGAAGCAGAATGTTACCATGATTTGGAAATAACACCGGGAATGCAGGAGATTCTGAACCAGTGGGAAATGGTGGAAGACTTTCAGGATTGCGGCATTATCTACCAGATGGGGGAGGAACAGGTTCCCTTAGATGCTTCGGTAGTCTGTGACTGGATTTTGTTAGACGATCATGGTGATTTTGCATTAGATGATACTGGAAACCTGCAGCTTCGGGAGGATGCCATAGAGGAGTTTGTTGAGAAGCTGGCAGAAGAATATGATACCGTAGGAGGCACCCGGCTTTTTCCGTCTACCAGAGGGGAACTTATTACTGTGGAAGGCGGTATTTATGGCAATCAACTGGATAAAAAGGCCGAGATAGCATATCTGGAAGAAGCCTTTGCCAATAAAGTGCGAGAAGTACATACACCGGAGTATACCCAGATGGGAATGAAACAGGGAAAAGATGATATTGGAGATACCTATATTGAAATCGATATGACAAATCAGACCATGTATTATTACCAGAATGGAAAGAAAATGCTGGAAACTCCTGTGGTTACCGGAAATACTTCCAGGAGAATGGGAACACCGGAAGGTGTGAATTATGTCTATCAGAAACAGACAAACCGCATCCTGCGGGGTGAAGGGTATGCTTCTCATGTAAATTACTGGATGCCGGTCAAAGGAGGCATCGGTATTCATGATTCTTCATGGCGCAGTAAATACGGTGGTACTATATACCAGACGAATGGTTCGCATGGATGTATCAATACACCTTATGAGGCAATGACAAAATTATATGACATGGCAGAGGTTGGAACGCCAGTTGTCATGTTTTATTAGGAAAACCCAACTTTTTTTAACAAGGTAATTGACTAAAGTGTGGGAAAAATGTAAAATGTTCTTTAAGTTTATAAAAATTTAATCATAACTGGAGGAGAGAAAAGTGTCTAGAGTGTACAATTTTTCAGCAGGTCCGGCAGTTTTACCGGAAGAAGTGTTAAAAGAAGCTGCGGAGGAAATGTTAGATTATAAGGGAACAGGGATGTCTGTTATGGAGATGAGTCACCGTTCCAAAGCATATGATACCATTATCAAAGAAGCAGAAGCAGACTTAAGAACTTTATTAAAGATACCAGATAACTATAAAGTTTTATTTTTGCAGGGTGGTGCAAGTCTTATTTTTGCATCCGTACCGATGAACCTGATGAAAAATCGTAAAGCTGGCTATATCATTACCGGACAGTGGGCAAAGAAAGCATTTCAGGAAGCAAAAATCTATGGAGAAGCAGTAGAACTTGCATCTTCTGCAGATGAAACTTTCTCTTATATACCGGATTGTTCTGATTTACCAATTACAGATGACATGGATTATGTTTATATCTGTGAGAATAACACAATTTATGGAACAAAATTTAAAACGTTACCGGATACAAAAGGTAAAATTCTTGTTTCTGACGTATCATCCTGCTTCTTATCAGAGCCAATGGATGTTTCCAAATACGGTGTTGTTTATGCAGGGGTACAGAAGAATGTTGGACCTGCTGGTACACAGGTTGTTATTATCAGAGAGGACCTGTTAACGGATGATGTTTTACCAGGTACTCCTACTATGATGAAATATAAGATTCATGCAGACAATGATTCTTTATACAATACACCTCCATGTTATGGTATTTATATCTGTGGCAAAGTTTTCAAATGGCTGCTTAAGAATGGCGGTTTGGAAGCAATGAAGGAATTGAATGAGAAAAAAGCTAAAATTTTATATGATTTCTTGGATGAGAGCAGCTTATTCAAAGGAACTGTTCGCAAAGAAGACCGTTCTTTGATGAATGTGCCATTTGTAACAGGTAACGAAGAAATGGATGCGAAATTTATCAAAGAAGCATCTGCCGCTGGTTTTGTGAATCTGAAAGGACATCGTACAGTAGGCGGTATGCGTGCAAGTATCTACAACGCTATGCCAATCGAAGGGGTAGAGAAGTTGGTTGCCTTTATGAGAGAATTTGAAGCAAATAATAAATAGTCAAAGTGAGAACAGTTACGAAGAAAAGAGGACATAAAAATGTTTAAATATCATTGTTTAAATCCAATCGCAGAAGTTGGTCTTGAGAAATTCAGCGAGCAGTATACAAAAACTGAGGACGTGAAGGAAGCAGATGGTATTCTGGTAAGAAGTGCAGCAATGCATGATATGGAGCTGCCACAGAACCTTCTTGCTATTGCAAGAGCAGGAGCAGGCGTAAATAACATTCCTTTGGATAAATGTGCGGAGAAGGGTATCGTGGTATTTAATACACCAGGTGCGAATGCAAATGGTGTAAAAGAACTTGTGATTGCAG
>CAYVUF010000161.1:1802-5463 GCA_964454605.1 uncultured Bacteroides sp. | reverse complement strand
GCCTTTCGACCAAACTTTTTTTTGCTAAACTCTTCTGCTAAACTTTTCTATTTTCCGCACCACAACTGCAGCAGTTTTTCTTGAATTGGTGCATAATGTTCTTCCGTCAAACCAAAATCCATTTCTTTGTATGACCAGACTGCACATCCAATCTTGTATTTCCGGAAGACTTCATCCACATCCTGAAACCAGCGCAAGGTATCTTCCGTAGGTGCTCTGTCAATGACACCAAATTCTCCGCAATACAGTGATACACCTGCATTTTCAGCCGCTTTAATTGCTTCGCTAATCATTTCCTCTACAAATTCCACTCCCATGGTTTCCGAATCTGCCAGGGTAACTACTTCGCCCTGATAACCAAGTTTTTTGGACTCTTCCCGGTAATATTCCATGTTTTCCGGATAAGGTACGGTCTGTTCCGGGTCCATATTTTTTACCCAGTATGCTTTCTGGTGTGTAAACAACAGTGGCTCATAGAAATGGAAGGTGAAAATAATATTTTCATCTTGTGGAATATCCAGTAATTTCAGTGTTTTAACACTATTCCACTGAATACCGCCATAAATAATCGGTGCCACAGGAGCCTTTTTCCGAATTTCTTTCACTGTTTTTTCTATCAGACGATTCCAGCTTTCCGCATTTTCTTTTTCAACCACTTCGTTTAACAGTTCGAAAGCAACATTGTCATACTGTGCAAACGCTTCTACCATATTTATCCAGAGCGTTACGAAACGATTCTGCAATGCTTCTGAAGAAAACAGATTGTTTTTCTCATCATTTCCGGCATCATTAAAATCATAACCATATGCCTTGTGTAAATCCAACACGATATTCAATTTGCTCTCCCGGCACCATAAAATAACCTGTTCCACTCTCTTAAAACCTGCTGGAATCTGTTCCCCGGAATCTTTCTCCAATACCTCATAGTCAACAGGCAGTCTTACGTGGTCGAATCCCCAGTCCGCAATCTGTTCAATGTCTTTTTTCAAAATGAACGTATCATAATGTTCTTCCTTATGACAGCACTGTGACAGAAAACCACCTAAGTTAATACCTCTCTCTAATTTCATTTCCCCATTCCTCCTGTTCAAAATTTGTTCCGTTACTTTGTAGTTTTATTATACGTTATATATAGGATTATTTCTTATGTTTTCATTTCCTTTTTATCGTTTTCATGCTATAATACAAAAAATTTCACCATAATGGAGGTTTCTTATGAAAATTTCCAATAAAGTATTGTATAAAGAGTTTATCACCCGCGAATCTGATACCATACGTGCCGCTTATTCGCCTGAACTGGATTTTTATCGTGCCATCCAAACCGGCAACACCAAAAAAGTCCTTTCCTTCTGTGAAGAACCACTCCACACAAAGAAAGGACTCGGTATTTTATCTGATAATGCCCTGCAAAGCATCAAGTATCATTTTTCCATTACTGCTGCTCTTGCTGCCCGCTACTGCATCGAAGGGGGCATGAACTTCCAGGAGGCATACACCCTGAGTGACTACTATATTTTCACTGCGGATAATATCCAAAGCCCGCAGGAACTCTCTGCCCTGCATAAGCAAATGTGTCTGGATTATACGAAACGTATGCACCTTCTTTTGCAAAAAAATGTCTGTTCCAGACCCATTGCAGAATGCCTTGACTATATCTATGAAAATCTGCATACCCGGATTACCATTGACACCCTTGCCAGACAGACCCATCTTTCTCCCTCTTATCTGTCCCGGCTTTTTAAAAAAGAAACCTCTCTGACCGTAACAGAATATATCCGGAATAAAAAATTGGAAACTGCAAAAACAATGCTGCAGTATTCTGATTTTTCTATTGCTGAGATTTCAGAAATACTGGCTTTCCCAAGTCAAAGCTATTTTTCGGAAGTCTTTCATAAATATGTACAGACAACCCCTTTGGATTACCGCAAAAAACATTATCGCGATATGTCTGCCCGCTAATTTTCTGATACTGCGATGTTAATCCATTTTGTATAAGTAGAAATCATCCAGAGTTCCCCAGCCTTTGGCACCGCTGGTAATGGATGCTCCTACGGTTAATGTTCCATCTTCCCCTACCACAATGTCATGAATAACCGGATTCTGCCATACAGTCCAGCCTTCTACTCCGGTATCAGTCTGCCAGCTTTCCTCACCTGCTTGTGCATAAGCGAACATGACTGCTGCATCTCCCACATCACCGCCTTGCAGATAGAAGCCAAATTCATAAGTTCCAGGTTCAAGTCCGGTCAGTGTCTGTTCTGCGGTGAAGGAAATTTCATCATTGGACCAGAAATGCAAGGACATATCTCCGCTGTACGCATCCCCTGGTTTATTCTGAAAATCGGTTCCATTTCCTTCTATAATCCACATGGAAGTCTTATCTTCCTCAAAACTGCTGTTTTCCAACAGATTCATTCTGCATACAGAAATTCTGGCAGTTGCCTGTGTTTCCGCCAAAACTGCAATGGTTTCCTCACTCAGTTCCAAATCTGCGGCTGCATCTGACAATCCTTCAAAAGTACCTATGACCTCATATTCTCCTGCTTCCGCGGTATCAATGGATGCCAACACATCTTCTTCCCATACTACTGGAACTTCCTTGCTGCTTCTGTCATTAAATACAACGGTTACTGTTTCCGGCATCACAAGCTCTGCATCCAGATTTACATTGATTTCCAGTGCCGGAACATTCTCCACTTTTTGCTCCACCACTGTACCACTATACAAATATTTAAAAACCTTCAAAGAATCCAGCGGATGACCTTCAAAATCAAACAATGCCTGATTATCCCAGGAAGAACCGCCATAATACTGACCTGCATCTTTCGGGTCATAGACAGATGCGTAACTGGATGCCCAGCCGGAGCCTTCCTGTTCCCAGGATTCTTTGTTTGCCGCAAGCACCTCTTCTGCATCCGCAGCAGATTCCTCATATACATGAACCGGAACCCATGCCGGTTCCCAGTAGAAATAGCCAATTCCTGCTTCTCCAACTGCTGCCACCGCAGCGCATACATCACGAATTTCGTTGACCTGCCCCTGCACACTTGCCGGATACTCTGCCACCAAATCATCTTCCCCAATGCTGTTGCTGCTGCCATCACCATCCTCTATGGTATATGGATAAGAATTTTCTACTACCATTACCTTCTTGCCATAATCCTGTGCTATGGTAGTAAGAACCTCCGTCAGATTCTCCATCGTGCCATGCCAGAAAGGATAATAAGAAGCTGCGAAAATATCGTAGTCAATTTCTTTGTCTTCCAATTTCTTTGCAATCCCCAACGTGCCCTGTGTATCATCGATTCCGGTAAAATGAACTGCAATCTGAATCGCCTGTTCTTTTTCTTCCGCTATTTCTCTGACACCTTTGCTTGCTGCCTGCAAAAGCTGACGTTTCTTAGTCCAGTCGCTCTCCCCAGACAATCCATTGTTGATTTCGTTGCCTATCTGTACTATGCCTACCTCTGCGCCAGCATCTATTATCTGCTGCAATCCTTCCTTCGTAAACTGATACATTGCTTCGGATTTTTCTTCAATTGCCATATCTTCCCAGGCTTTTGGACACATCTGTTTATTCGGGTCTGCCCAGAAATCGGAATAATGGAAATCCACACAGAGCTTCATTCCATATTTTGCCGCCCGGACACCTATCTGTGCC
>CAYVUF010000161.1:0-1792 GCA_964454605.1 uncultured Bacteroides sp. | reverse complement strand
CATTATTACCGCCGCCATAGCCATTACCATTTTCATCATAAGGGTCATTCCATACCCGAACACGAATATAATTCACACCATTTTCTGCCAGAGTCTGAAAAATATCCTGTTCCTCACCAGCTTCATTATAATAAACAACTCCGCTTGCCTCTTCTACCAGAACACTGGAAATATCCACTCCTCTAATAAAATCCTGTGACAGATTTTCTATCGGTTCTACATAAACCTCTGCTTCTTCGGCCTGTGCAGGCAATTCATACACAATCGCTTCTATCTTCTCATCCGATGTGGTATCGGCTGCATCTGCTTCGCTTTCTCCAGCACCTTCTGCCTCCGTCTGTGCTGAATCAGTCTGTTGCGCCGCTGTATTTCCGCAGCCAGTCAATGCCAGCATGGAAAACGCCATCATCCATGCAGCACTCTGATATATCTTCTTTCTCATTGTTCTCTCCTTCTACATCATAATTTGAACACCAAACACAAAAATAGAAAACTATAATCAGTCTATCATAGTGTGTTGTGTTTCGTCTAGAAAAAAGAGGGTGCAAAAAATCAAAAAAAAGGCTTGCTAAATATACATCACCTATGCTATAATACAATTCGGTGGTTCGAGAACAGTTCTTTTCATCAGCAAATAACATAGGGGCATAGTTCAAAGGTAGAACAGCGGTCTCCAAAACCGTCGATGTGGGTTCGATTCCTACTGCCCCTGTTAATACCCGTAAGATTTTCTTACGGGTATTTCTATACCAAAAATCAGTTTAAGAACAAATGAGGAATACACATATGAAAAAGAAACTAGCAACATCCATAGCAGCCATTCTGCTCGCCTTTTCTTTAACCGCCTGCGGAAAAGAAACACCCCTGTTAACGGCGTTGGATTACGAACTGGATTTAGATAACAATACCACTTATAAAGGAATTACCATTGGTGATACCAAAGAAAAATTTCTGGAAACTTACGGAGAATACAATATTGAAACCTGTGTGAATGGCGGTCCGTATCAATCTCTTACTACGGAAGAAATTCCCTTTGAGGAATCCATCCAGACCATACTTCCTACCTTTTTTATCGATGGCATTCCGGTTTCCATAGAACAGATTTGTAAAGAAAACGAAATCGAACGGGTAGATTTACTCACCTTCTTAAGCTCAGACGAATATCTGGCAGGACACACCGTTCTCTATTATTATTTAACCTTTACCTGGGAAAACGGTGTCATTACAGACATTCATTCCGAATACATGGATTATAACAAAGACTCCGCTTATTATGAGGACTTAACAAAATAGTCCTCACAACAGCGGAGTCTGTTATTTTGTCATGCTGTGTGAAAAATTCCTGCAGGTTTGGCTGCCTGGCCAAACTTTTTATCTCACGAACTGGCTCTGATACAGATTAGCATAAAATCCATTCATTGCAATCAGAGTTTCATGATTTCCCTGTTCAATGATATTTCCATCTTTCATAACCAGAATCACATCTGCTTCCCGGATGGTTGACAATCTGTGGGCCACAATGAAGCTGGTTCTTCCCTTCATCATGGTTGCAAAAGCCTGCTGAATCTTGATTTCTGTTCTGGTATCAATGGAAGAGGTTGCTTCATCCAGAATCAGCATCGGCGGCAGACAAAGCATGACTCTCGTAATACACAATAACTGCTTCTGTCCCTGGGAAAGATTTCCGCCATCTTCCGTAATAACGGTGTCATAACCATTCGGCAGTCTTTTGATAAAGCTGTGGGCATGAGATGCTTTTGCTGCTGCAATCACTTCTTCTTCTGTAGCATCC
>CAYVUF010000160.1:0-5505 GCA_964454605.1 uncultured Bacteroides sp. | reverse complement strand
CATAGGCGCATCAACCGTTACAATCTTAAACATTTCTGCCGCAATCAGCTCATGCAATACCTTATCATCCTTGGACATATCGAAAATAATAAGTCCGGTAATGCTCTGTGACTGTAAATAACGTATGATTTCATCCAATGATTTGTGCTTAATCATGGAATAAAAAATCGTAATCACATCCAGATTCAACTGCTCTGCCTGATTGATGGCTCCCGCCAGATACTGCATGTTGATTTCATCTACTGCCTGCGAAGCGTGACTCAATTTCAATATGATAGCTACTCTGCCGGATTGTTTTGAGGAAAGCGCAGCCGCAACCGAATTGGGAACAAAATTAAGTTCCTCCACTGCACGATTTACTTTTTGCTTTGTCTTCTCACTGACATTCGGATAATTATTCAATACCTTCGATACCGTAGATATCGCCACACCCGCATGCTTCGCTACATCTTTGATTGATACCATAGCTTCTTCCATTCCGAATTATTCTGGCAATCCCCATACTGAAACCGCTTTCCCCAAAAGGTCCGGGAAATTTCAAATAATGGTTCAAAACCTTGTCAACACTGGTGGAAAATGTTTTCCGGAAATCGTTTTCCTTAACCATCATATAACAAAACTTTCCGTTTGTAAACCACCAATTTATTTTTTACAACAAAAAGCTGCCCCAAAGGACAGCTTTTCTTCTCTAACGTACCAGATAAACAAAATATGCGGCATAGCATACTAACATAAGTGCGCCTCCGGCTCTCTGCAATTTTTCTTTCCGACATACACATATCCAGAGCAAAACAGCGGCCAGAACACAAACAATACTATCAATCAGGAAATCGCCCTGATAAACAACCGGTGTAATAACAGCAGAAACACCAACCACAAATAAAATATTAAACAGGTTGCTGCCTACAATATTTCCCACTGCAATATCCGCTTTTCCTTTCACCGCTGCTGTTGCAGAAGTAACAAGTTCCGGTAAAGATGTACCAAAGGCTACAATCGTCAAACCAATCAGACGTTCACTCATACCAAAAATTCTGGCAAGTTCTGTGGCTGCATCTACTGTAATGTCACTGCCCCATACAATCAAAACACCGCCTATCACAATCAGACCAAGCAATTTCCAGATGCTTTCACCGGTATCTGACTTTTCCTCTTCTGTCAGAACTGCCTGTCCCTTTTTGGACATCTGTAAGAGATACAAAAGATACAAAACCATACCTAACAGCAAAATCACGCCATCCAGCCGACCTACAATTCCATCCGAAAGACCAAGTGCTGCCAAAGCAATCGAAACACCAATTACTATTGGAATTTCATATTTAATCGTGGATTTCTGCACCATCAAAGGAGAGATGATAGAACTGACACCCAGAATCAGCAAAACATTTAAAATGTTACTTCCTACTACATTGCCGATTGTAATTTCTGCACTGCCTTTCAATGCCGCCGAAACACTGACTGCTGCCTCCGGAAGGCTGGTTCCCATTGCTACAATCGTCAAACCAATAACAAGCTGTGGAATCCCAAACTTCTCTGCCAGCTTACTTGCTCCTTCCACAAACCAGTCAGCACCTTTTACCAGCATGACAAATCCTACCACCAATAACAATACCTGCACCAAAATATTCATTTTCCCATCCTCCGTATACGAGTAGCTGCCTGGTCCTGTTACACAATCAAAAAAAGACTCCCAGCACTTACATGCTAAAAGTCTTGTACTCTCATAAGTATGAAAGATGCGTAAACATGGTCTTCACCAGGGTATGTTGCTTACGCATAACAACTACTCCCTTTTAACTTGCTCATAGCTTATCATATATCCGGAAAGTATGTCAAGCAGTTTACTGCATTCCTCACCAGTTCATTCGTTACCAGTACATTGCACCATAGGGTTTATGACCGCTTCTGCTTCTATCTTTGCCTAAGTTGCGACCTGCTTTTTATAGATATGCCGGAAATAGATGATTTCAGCCATTCCTGTAATTGTCCATGAAAAAGCATACAGCATATACAAAGATGAAATTGTCTCAAAATGAGCAAATATGGTATATACCCATATAATTCGGAAAATGCAGGACCCCATAATTACAACGATGGTTGGCACCAAACTTTTACCCAGTCCTCTGGATGCCGCTATACTACAATCCATAAACGCCGAAATACAATAAGAGAATCCCATAATCGTCAGCCGCATCATACCAGCTTCTACAACCGCCTGTTCCTTCGTAAACAAGGCCAGAAAATGAGGACCGCATAAAACTAACCCAAGTCCCAGCACCAATCCCGTAAAAAAGGAATAGGCAAGGCTGATGAGATAACTTTTCCGCACACGCTCTTTTTTCTGTGCACCATAATTCTGCCCGATAAAGCTGCCGCAGGCTGTATAAAAAGCCGCCATAACATCATATACAATTGCATCCGCATTGGCTGCTGCCGAATTGCCTGCCACCATTGTTGCATCAAAGGAATTAACGCCGGTCTGGATAAAAAGATTGGCTAACTGAAAGATTCCATTCTGCAAACCGGAAGGCACACCCAGCTTTAAGATAGCTTTTGCTTTTCCACCAGTAATGCGTAGTTTTGATAAATGCAGTCCGTATAATTCTTTGCTCCGAAAAAGCACTGCTAATATCAACACAGCCGATAAATACTGTGCTATAATGCTGGCGGTTGCCACACCTGCCACACCCATTCTGCACACCAGTACAAAAAACAAATTCAGCACCACATTCACAACTCCTGCAAGGGACAGATACACCAGTGGTCGTTTGGTATCCCCTACTGCACTAAATACCGCATTCCCGAAGTTATACATCGCAAGTGCCGGCATTCCCAGAAAATAGATATGTAAATATAATGTGGCCGCATCCAGTAGTTCCGGCTTCGTATTTAAAATGGACAGGATATTTCTTGCAAAAAGAAAACCAACTGCCGCTAGAAAAAGTCCAATCAGCAGGCTGAGAATTGCGGCTGTATGTATGGTTTCTGTAATGTCTTTTTGATTCTTTGCACCAAAATGGAGTGCTACTAGAACATTAATTCCTCCCGCCATACCAATCAGCAGTCCGGTAAATAACGCAACTAATATGGTTGTCGAACCAACTGCGCCTAGTGCTGTCGCACCGACAAATCTGCCCACTACTGCCACATCTGCCATATTAAACAGAACCTGCAATACATTGGAGAGCATCAGCGGAATGCTGAAAAATAAAATCTGTCTGCCAAGGTTGCCCTCGGTAAGATCTTTTTTCTGATGCATAGAAAACTCCTTTCCTTCGCTGTATGTTCTTTCTCCGCAGCTTGCCACAGGTTCTGCATTATCTGTTCTTCCACATATAATCAGAAGCACCCAATTCATTATCTTCCAGATGACTGGACTTGAACAATGTCATCTCGCTTCTCTCGTTGACATGCAAGCTGCTCCATTTCTTCTCTCAATTCATTCTTTCTCCGCAGCTTGCCACAGGTTCTGCATTATCTGTTCTTCCACATATAATCAGAAGCACCCAATTCAAATTGAATTGGGTGCTTCTGATTATGCGGATGACAGGACTTGAACCTGCACGTCGGGGACACTGGAACCTAAATCCAGCGCGTCTGCCAATTCCGCCACATCCGCCTATATTCGGGTTTGCTCTGAAGAGCAAGCCCGATTTGTATCATATCATTTCGACACCATTGTGTCAATCCTCTGTTTTGATGCTTTCACCGATATGATTGATAATATCTTTGTTAATTTTGCCTTGGAAAACAACTGTCAGTGTTAATGACATCAACTCCGCAATCGGGAATGCCCACCATACATAACTTACTTTTCCCAGACGAGATAACAGATATGCTACTGGAAGCAATACGACTAACTGTCTTGCCAGCGAAACCATCATACTGTATACACCATTTCCAAGCGCCTGGAATACAGAACCCTGAATAATACAGAAGCCTGCTAACAGGAAACTAATACTGATAATCCGCAATGCCGGAATACCAATTTCCAGCATGGTCGCAGAAGCATCAAACAATGCAAACAACTGGGTTGGGAATATCTGGAAAATCAAAAAGCCGATTACCATAATTCCTATTGCATAAATTGTGCTGAGTTTAACTGTTTTCAACAAACGTTCTTTTTTTCCTGCTCCATAGTTATAAGCAACAATCGGTACCATACCATTGTTCAGTCCGAATACTGGCATGAAAATAAAACTCTGCAGTTTGAAATATACACCAAACACCGCTGCTGCAGTGGATGTAAATACCATCAAAATACGATTCATACCATAAGTCATAATCGAACCGATTGCTTGCATGATAATAGAAGGGATACCAACGATATATATCTGTTTTATCATTTTTTTATCTGGCCGGAATCCCTTCCAGTTCAGATGAATTTCTGTATTCTTTTTATGATTGATAATGCATGCCATAATACCAGCAATAATCTGTCCAATAACCGTCGCAAGTGCTGCACCCGCAACCCCCATCTTTG
Source organism: uncultured Bacteroides sp. (assembly GCA_964454605.1). Lineage (GTDB taxonomy): Bacteria > Bacillota > Clostridia > Lachnospirales > Lachnospiraceae > UBA3282. The sequence goes on along the minus strand of CAYVUF010000160.1, from coordinate 1,022 downwards.
GCATTCCACAATAACCGAAGATAAAAATCGGGTCCAAAATAATATTAATAATGGCTCCCATACCTTGTGTCAGCATGGTGTAAATCGTCTTACCAGTTGACTGCAGTAATCGTTCAAAGATAAACTGGCTATACATACCAAAGGACAGACAGCATACTAGAGTCAGATACTGATGACCGTATGCCATAATTTGTGCATCACTGGTCTGGCTCGCATAAAAAGGTTTCACTGCAACAAGTCCTACTATCAGAAAAACAAGATAACTGACTGCTGCAAGAAATACACCATTAGTTGCCGCTTTATCTGCTTTCTTGAAATCTTTCTCACCAAGTGCTTTTGACAAAATAGCATTGACACCAACACCAGTTCCACCACCAAGTGCTACCATCAGAGTCTGTATCGGAAATGCTAAGGAAACCGCAGTCAGTGCATTCTCATCAATTCTCGATACGAAAATACTATCTACAATATTGTAGAGTGCCTGTACTAACATCGATACCATCATCGGCAGTGACATCGAAATCAACAGCTTGTTTACGGGCATGACACCCATTTTGTTCTCTTCTTGCATCATTTTTTCTTTCATACTATCCTCCATTTCTGCACATGCTTTTTGCGCATAACGAGTTTCTGTTACCTTCCGGTAACTTCCATCCCTAGGAAACCGAAATCTCTGCCACTTTTTATCACCAAGCAAAGAATCTAAAATTTCCTATTACACAAAAAATGAGTTCAGAAACTATCTGAACTCGTTTTTGTACAAATTTGAATGAGCCACTGGGGATTCGAACCCCAGACAACTTGATTAAAAGTCAAGTGCTCTACCGACTGAGCTAGTGGCCCATAATGAACTGGGCTAGCTGGATTTGAACCAGCGAATGCAGGAGTCAAAGTCCTGTGCCTTACCCCTTGGCGATAGCCCATTATTGGATAACACCAGGCTGTGCTCCTAGCACGTTCCCGTTGTAAAGGTGGATAGAGGGACTCGAACCCTCGGCCTCCAGAGCCACAATCTGGCGCGC
>CAYVUF010000159.1:0-5576 GCA_964454605.1 uncultured Bacteroides sp. | reverse complement strand
ATGGTACCTCACAGAGTATGTAAGAAGTGTGGAACATACAACAAAAAAGAAATTATCGCAGTTGACTAATCCATATTTCCCCATTGGCGATGCCAATGGGGACTTTTTTTCGTAATAAAAGTGCGCATGAACTTGATTTTTGAACTATGGTCTAGTATATTATTATAAGATGCGTAGGAGGTAAGAGATGGGAGATTATGTAAATGTAGCAGTAGATGCGATGGGCGGAGATAATGCACCGAAAGAAATTATCAAAGGTGCAATTGAAGCAATCAATGAAAATAAAAAGGTCAGAATTTATCTGGTGGGAAAAGAAGACAGTATGAAAAAGGAACTTGCCGGATATACCTATGACGATAATCAGCTTGTATTAGTTCATGCAGAAGAAATCATCGAAACTGCAGAGCCTCCGGTTATGGCAATTCGTAAGAAAAAGGATTCTTCTTTAGTGAAAGCACTGAATCTGGTGAAGGATGGAACCTGTGATGCTTTTGTATCAGCGGGGAGCACAGGTGCTACTCTGGTAGGTGGACAAGTTATTGTAGGAAGAATTAAAGGAGTGGAAAGACCGCCGCTTGCGCCGCTTATCCCAACAGAAAGGGGATGTTCCCTTTTAGTGGATTGTGGTGCAAATGTTGATGCAAGACCATCTCATCTGGTGCAGTTCGCAAAGATGGGGTCTATTTATATGGAAAATGTTATGGGAGTAAAGAACCCGAAGGTAGCGATTGTAAATATTGGTGCCGAGGAAGAAAAGGGAAATGCACTGGTAAAGGAAACGTTTCCTCTGTTAAAAAATTGTCCGGATGTTAATTTTATCGGCAGCATTGAAGCGAGAGATATTCCATCTGGTATGGCAGATGTTATTGTCTGTGAAGCATTTGTCGGAAACGTGATTTTGAAGATGTATGAAGGGGTTGGCATGACTTTGATTAAGAAAGTGAAATCGGGTATGATGACCTCACTTCGAAGCAAAATCGGTGCTCTTTTAGTGAAGCCGGCATTGAAACAGACCTTGAAAGCATTCGATTTAGAGCAGTATGGCGGAGCACCATTACTTGGACTGAATGGTCTTGTTGTAAAGACACATGGAAGTTCGAAAGCCACAGAAATAAAAAATTCGATTGTACAGTGTATCACTTTTAAAGAACAGGGTATCAATGAGAAAATCAGGGAAAAAATTGCGGTACAGGATAAAGTGAACACAGAAGAATAATGAGATTCAGAAACTTTCACAAGAAAAGCATAGGAATCGGGAAGGTTGGCTGTTGCTATGGAATTTGAGAAGTTGAAGCAGATAATTGCACAGATTTTGAATGTAGACCCGGAAGAGATTACAAGGGAAACAACTTTTTTAGAAGATTTGGGTGCAGATTCTCTGGATGTTTTCCAGATTGTAATGGGAATTGAGGAAGAATTTGACATAGAAATTCCGTCAGAAGATGTGGAACATATAACGACAGTGGAAGAAGCGGTTAATTTAATTAAAGATTCGATGGAATAAACGAAGAAGCCCTTTCCGAGTAAAGGGCTTCTTTTGGGGTTGATGAAAAATATATTCGGAGAGGAAAGCAGAATGGTGCAGAAATCCTTTGAGGAATTAGAAAATAGAATAGGGTATCAGTTTAAGAACAAAGCCTTGTTAAAGCAGGCTTTAACCCATAGCTCTTTTGCAAATGAGCAGAAGATTAACAAATTTGAAGATTATGAAAGATTGGAATTTTTAGGAGATGCAGTACTGGAACTGGTTTCCAGTGATTTCCTGTTTCAGGAGCACCCACAGATGCCGGAAGGTCAGTTGACAAAAATGAGAGCTTCTATGGTATGTGAGCCTGCGCTTGCATTTTGTGCAAGGGAATTTGGACTGGAAGAATTTATTCTGCTTGGCAAAGGGGAAGAAATGACAGGCGGAAGGAAGAAAGATTCTATTGTATCCGATGTCATGGAAGCTGTCATCGGTGCCATTTATCTGGATAGCGGTATGGAGGCTGCCAAAGCGCATATTCATAAATTTGTTTTGTCAGATTTGGAACATAAGCAGCTTTTTTATGATGCCAAGACCATTTTACAGGAACGTGTGCAGAGAAAAGGAGAAGGAACACTTCATTATGAACTTATCCGGGAAGAAGGACCGGATCATGATAAGGTTTTCGTAGTAGAAGCCAGACTGGATGAGAAACGGATTGGAACTGGTTCCGGAAGAACAAAGAAATCGGCAGAGCAGCAGGCTGCTTATGAAGCCTTGCTTTCTGTGTTCGCCTAGTGAACTTTTATAAAAACCTTCTGTTATACAGATAGATGTGAGGTAAATATGTATTTAAAGAGCATTGAAGTGCATGGATTTAAATCCTTTGCGAATAAGATAGTATTTCAGTTTCATAATGGTATCACTGGCATTGTCGGACCGAATGGAAGTGGTAAAAGTAATGTTGCGGATGCAGTCAGATGGGTATTGGGAGAACAGCGTATCAAACAGCTTCGTGGTGCTTCCATGCAGGACGTTATTTTCTCTGGTACAGAGCTTCGTAAGCCGCTAGGGTATGCGTATGTTGCTATTACATTAGACAATTCAGACCATCAGCTTGCGATTGATTTCGATGAAGTTACGGTTTCCAGACGATTGTATCGTTCTGGTGAAAGTGAATATATGATAAATGGAACAATCTGTCGTTTGAAGGATGTAAATGAACTTTTTTATGATACAGGTATTGGTAAAGAAGGTTATTCTATTATTGGACAGGGACAGATTGATAAGATTTTAAGTGGAAAACCGGAGGAGAGAAGAGAACTTTTTGATGAAGCAGCCGGCATTGTGAAGTTTAAGCGCAGAAAATATGCGGCGCAGAAGAAGTTAGAGGATGAAAAGCAGAATCTTGTACGTGTGAACGACATTCTATCTGAGTTGGAAAAACAGGTTGGTCCGTTGGAAAGACAGTCTGAAAAGGCTAAGATTTATCTGAAGAAAAAAGAAGAATTAAAAACGCTGGATGTGAATGTTTTTCTTCTGGAAAATGTCCGTATTAAAGAACAACTGGATGAGGTAGATGGAAAACTGCGCATAGCAGATGGAGATTTAGACGAAACTACCAAAAAGTATGAAAATATTAAGGAAGAATATGAGCAGATAGAAAGCCGCATTGAAATGCTGGATAAGGCAATCGAAGAGGCTCGTTCTACACTGACCGATACTGGAGTAATGCGTTCCAAGCTGGAAGGTGAAATCAATGTCTTAAAAGAACAGATTCATTCGGCGCAGGGAAATGAAGAACATTTGCAGAGTCGTATTTTATCCATTCAGACAGCCATTGATGAGAAAACGCATGAAAAAGAAGGTATTCTGAAGAAAAAAGCAGAAATTGATGAGAAACTGGCTGCTTTAGAGCAGGCAAGGGAAGAAGCCAGAGTAGTTCTGGAGAAGGTACAGAATCAGATTGCAGAACTGAATCATAATATTGAAAGCGGCAAGAACACGATTATTGAAGCGTTGAATAATCGTGCCACCATCAAATCCAAGATGGGACGTTACGATACCATGCTGGAACAGATTCAGATTCGCAGGGCAGAACTGAATTCCCGTCTGCTGCGCGCCAAATCGGATGAAGCGGCACAGGCAGAGAATATCAAGAGTCTGGAAGAAGAATTTGAGAAAGTAAATGTTGTAATCAGAGAACTGCATGATAAACAGGAAGTGCTGGAAGAAAAGCTGGTGGAAATCCGAGAAACACTGGCAAACAAAGACCAGAAACTGAGAGATACCCAGGTATTGTATCATCAGGAAAAATCCAAACTGGAAGCACTTTCCAATCTGACGGAACGTTATGATGGATATGGTGGTTCTGTCAAGGCAGTTATGGAACAGAAATCCAGAGAAAAAGGTATTATCGGTGTTGTTGCGGATATCATTCAGGTGGATGCGAAATATGAAACCGCAATCGAAACAGCTCTTGGCGGTAATATCCAGAACATTGTTACAGAGGATGAGGAAACTGCGAAAAGGATGATTGCTCATCTGAAAAAGGCGAGAGCCGGAAGAGCCACTTTTCTTCCGCTTACCAGTATCACGAAGCCACAGGAATTTAAGAATCCGGATGCTTTGAAAGAAAAAGGCGTTATCGGCATGGCAGATGAACTGGTTAAGATTGACAAGAAGTATAAAAATGTCGCCAAAGCGATGCTGGGTCGTATTGTGGTGGTAGACCATGTGGATAATGCTGTGAAAATTGCACGTAAGTTTGATTATGGTATCCGTATGGTTACGCTGGAAGGAGAATTGCTTGTTCCAGGCGGTGCAATCAGCGGTGGTGCTTTCAAAAATAACAGCAACCTGTTAGGCCGCCGGCGCGAAATGGAAGAACTGGAGAAAAAAGTAAAACAATATGTGGCAGATATTGATACTTTACTGCAGAATATAGAAGATACCAAAGCACAGCGCAACAAACTGCGAATGGAAGTAGAGGATATTAAGGGACAACTGCAGCGTAAGTTTATTGAGCAGAATACAGCCCGTCTGAATGTGATTCAGGCAAAAGAGCGAAAAAATGAAACCACAGAAGGATTTGGGGAATTAAAGACAGAAGAGCAGGAACTGGAATCACAGATTAAAGAAATACAGGTTGGCAAAGATGAAATCGTAAGAGAACTGGAAGATTCGGAACTGTTGGAGAAAAATGTGGAAGCCCAGATTGGGGAATTCCAGAACCAGTTAGAGGGTCTTCGGAAAGAGGAGTCTGAACAGTCAGCCAAAGTATCGGAATGGGATGTGGAAGTAGAAAAGATGCGCCAGACCGAAGAGTTCCATAAACAGAATGTAGACCGTATTATGGGGGAAATGGAACGTCACGAAGCCGAATTGCAGGAAGTAAAAGAGGGACTGCATCTGAGCAAGGAAGAGGTAGAGCGCAAGAAAGAAAGTATTGTGGAAATTGAGAAAACCATTCTTGCCTCCCATACTACCCAGTCTGATACTGAAATCAAGTTAAAAGAAGATATGGCTGCCAAAGAGGAATTGTCCGGCAAGCAGAAGAACTTCTTTACTACGAGAGAAGAATTGTCAGAACGTATGAATGCACTGGATAAAGAAGTGTATCGTCTGAACAGCCAGAAAGACAAACTGGAAGAATCCATTGAATCTCATATTAACTATATGTGGGATGAATATGAGATAACGTTATCGGATGCGGCAAATCTGCGGGATGAAGAAATGACAGATTTATCTGGCATGAAAAAAGAAATCTCCGGTTTGAAAGATGCTATTCGAAAATTGGGTGATGTCAATGTAAATGCCATTGAGGATTATAAGAATCTGATGGAGCGATACACCTTCTTGAAAACACAGCATGATGATTTGGTAGAAGCAGAGCAGACACTTATGGGAATTATTGACGAGCTGGATACGTCCATGCGGAAGCAGTTCAATGAGAAGTTTGCCGAAATCAACCGGGAATTTGACAAAGTGTTTAAGGAACTGTTTGGTGGTGGTAAGGGCAGTCTTGAACTGATTGAAGGCGAAGATGTGCTGGAAGCAGGAATACGAATCATTGCCCAGCCGCCAGGAAAGAAACTGGTAAATATGATGC
>CAYVUF010000158.1:0-5605 GCA_964454605.1 uncultured Bacteroides sp. | reverse complement strand
CTGAAATTCTTTGTCACCATGCATCAGATTATTCAGAATCTGGTATACTTTCTCATTATCTCTTGTTACGGTTAAATTTAGTTGTTCCATAAAATCCCTCCATTTTACAGCATATTTCTGATATCCTTCCTTGAAAATAACAAATTTCTCTGCTATCTCCAATTCTTTGATAACCATATTATAAACAATGCTGGAGTTCTATGGAATATTTAAGCATCGCACAAATCGTTTCCTAATTGTCAGCCGCCACGAACTGTTCGTAAAATTCAGCCTTCGGACAAGGTTTGCCAAACAAATATCCCTGAATATAATCTGCATGAATCTTTCTGACTTCTTCCAGAGTTTTGTTTTCCTCAACTCCTTCGACACAAATCTGCAGGTTCAGACTGTGTGCCATTTCGATAATCCTTATCATCAGCTCATGGTCGTATGTGGTACTCATTGCTTTGTTCGTAAAACTTCTGTCTATCTTGATATAAGTAGGACTCATATCACTTAAGCAATGAAGATTCGAATAACCGGTTCCGAAATCATCAATAATGAATGGAACTCCGCTTTTTTCCAATCCCTCTCTCAATTTTATAAAATGAGCATTGGCATCCAGATAGCCGCTTTCTGTCAATTCAATCCCAAGACATTCCGGCGCAAGGTCGTAACATTTGATAACGTTTAAGATATCTTTTAAAACATCACTTTTTATGACCTGAATATAGGAAATGTTTACGTTCACCCGGAATCCTGGTATTTCTTTCTGCATTTCACTGCACATAGCTGCTGCTTCATTCAGTATCCATTTTCCCGCTGGTAAAATAAGACCCGTTTCTTCCAGAATCGGTATAAATTCCATCGGTGAAATTCTGTCCATACCATCTTCTTTTGGTATTGCAAAACGCATAAGTGCCTCTGCACCCAGGATTTTGCCAGTAAAACAATTAACAATCGGCTGATAGTATACTTCAAATCCCTTGAAATTATTATCAACCGCATGACAAAGTTTCATGGTAATTTCCCGTCTTCTTAAAAATTTGGCATAATCTTCTTTGTTAAAAACATAACAACAGTTTTTGCCTTCCTCTTTTGCCCGTCCCAAGGTAAAGTCTGACAGCTTCAAAACCTCGTCATAGCCTTCCTTAAGAAGCTCTGCATCCAAAATTCCTGCTGATATAGTGAATACCGATTTGTAATTTTCTTTATCAATAAAATTCGAAATCTTCTTTCTGACGTTCTTATATAACGTTACCGCATCAGCCGATGTATGCTGCTCCATAAAGTCAACCACCATATAGCGGTCATCTGCTGTATGGAAAAGCTGCTGCCCTTTCGTCAGACACTCCCGGATGCAGGCTGCTACATTTCGAATAATATAATCCCCATATGCTATACCGGAAGTACCGTTAATAGAACTGAAATCGTCAATTCCGATATGCATCAGAAATCCAGATGCTATTCTGTCACCGTTTGCCATCAGATAGGCAGATAACTCCAATTCACCTAATAATCCGCTGGTATTGTCTGCCCTCTGCTTATTTCCTGTTTCATTGATACAGCCTACCAGGTAACGCGGCTTTCCATCCTTATCTTCTATCACACCTCCTCGACAGTTAATCCACACCGGCTGACCTTCCCTGTCTACCCAGCGGTAATGCAGATTGTGACATTTCTTCTGTCCGTTCAGCATAAGTTCAAAATCTTCATTCAATAATGGTAAATCTTCTTCATAGACAAAACTCTTATGCTGGTTTAAGGCATCCCCAAAGGAAGCCGCTGGTAATCGAAAACGCTCCACAGCGTGCTCAGATATTCGGTAAAAATCATTTTTCAAATCCATGATATAAAGATAATCATCCATATATGGATTAAATAACTGAATAACTTCCCCTATCTGTTCTTTTGTTAAACTTTGTATCTTATCATTCATCATTCGTATCCCTCGATAACCCTCTGTTGTATCGTTGCCTTTCCTAATTGCTGTCAACTCCTGCATTTTTCAAAAATACGAAGGTGTGCATCACCCCGATACACACCTTATATACACTGTCTATTCTCTCAGTGTGAAGATAGACACCAGATTGGTAAGTTCTGTTGCCTGTGCGCTAAGTTCTTCGCTGGTTGCAGAGGTTTCTTCTGCTGCTGCAGAGTTGTTCTGAACAACCTCAGCAATTCTGGACACTGCCATATCTGCCTGTTCCATGCTGACTGCCTGCTCCAATGATACTTCCTTCATTTTCTTCGCATCATCAGCAACCATTTGAACGCCCTCTACTACATCTTTCAGCGAATCCGCTGCTTTCACAGCACTCTTATTGCCTTCTTCCACTTCATGAATGGAGGCTTCAATCAAAGCTCTGGAATCCACTGCTGATTTTGCACTCTGTTCTGCCAGATTCCGAATCTGGTCTGCTACCACTGCAAGCCTTTGCCTGCTTCCCCTGCTCTCGCTGCTTCAATGGAAGCATTCAGGGATAACAGATTTGTCTGACTTGCAATATCTTCAATCTGTGCAATGATTTCCCCAATCTTCTCCGATGTTTCACTGATACGATTCATGGCATCCATTATAGCTTCCATATCAGAGCGACTCTCTTCTGCAACTTTGGCATATTTATGTGCCTCTGCATAAGATTTTTCCAGTTCCTCTGCTGTTGTCTTAATACCATTGCTCAGTTCATCAATGGTTGCCTGCATTTCTTCCACAGCCGCTGCCTGGTCTGTGGCACCTTCTGCTACGGACTGGGATGCTTCTGCCAGATTGGTAGAACCAGTAAGTACCTGCTCGGATGCATCTCTGACACCGCGGATTGTAGTATCAATCTGGCGGTTCATCTTACGCATACCCATAAGCAGTGCCTGAAATGCACCCTTATATTCACTTTCACATTCTGTTCTGATATTGAAATTGCCTTCTGCCATTTCGCCCAGAAGTTTGCCTGCATCTGTGATAATCATATCAATACTGCCAGCCATTTTCTCGATACTGTCCACAAGCTCTTTGATTTCATCCTCTGTATCCACAACTGGAAATGCAGAATGCAAATCTCCTTCTGCGAAGGTAGCAAATCTGTCCTTCAATTCGTTCACTGGTTTCTCAATACCTCTTGTTATTGCTGCAGAGAGTCTTGAAGAATATCCCACTGCAAAAGCAACAACAACAACAATGACAATAATGGAAATCAGAATCAATGCACGTAAAATAGCACGTTCACTGTCACCATTGCTGGTATTTAATTCCATCATTTTCTCCAGAGCATCTTCTAAGGCCTCAAATAACGGAGCACCTTCAGCAATAAACAATGTCTGTGCTGCTATACTTTTCTCACTGTCTGTAGTAGCACCCATTTCAATTACCTGGGTATCAATTACTTTGTATGCTTCCCATGCTTTTCCAACATTCTGCCATGCAATCACTTCATCCTCTGTTACCAGAGAAGACTCTAATGCTGCCATTCTGGTTTCAAAGCTGGCTGCTGCCTCATCATGCTGTGATACTGTCGTCTTAATAATATCTTCTGAATCATAACCAATTGCGCCTCTGGTTGCAGACCTTACTTCAGATGCCTGCTGCATAACCAGTGCAATATCACCCTGTGGATATGCATAATTGTCCAACACCTTGGTATAACGTGAAGACATAAAAAGCATCACCCCAACAACTGCCAATAACAAAACGCCAAAGATAAGCATTATCTGATTGTACGACGTTTTCAACCGTTTTCCGATTCTCATTTTTCCAAAATTTTTGAACATTCCATTCTCCTTTGTGCTGCCCCTCATAGAAGCATTCTGAATCACTTTTAATATGCATCTTCTGTATTCCGTATTATGTATACAATATTAAGCATACCACCGCTTTATGATTTTTTCAATATCTTCCATGTCATATAACATAAATATGTTCTGGAAATTATCTGTGTTTTTCAAGTTACCTGCTGAACCTTTCCGCTCTGGCTTCTTCGTTGATTTTTCGAATTACTCTGCATGGATTTCCAACTGCAACACAGTTTGCCGGGATGTCCTTTGTTACAACACTTCCTGCACCAATTACAGTACCTTCGCCTATGGTTACTCCCGGAAGAATGATAGCTCCGCCGCCAATCCAGCATCCACTGCCGATTTTTACCGGCAATGCATAAGTACGACAGAAATATTCTCCGCTTTCCGGAGTCCAATTTGGTGTCAGTCTGTCCGAAAGTTCAACTGGATGTGTGGCTGTATAAATCTGTACATTTGATGCAATTAAAACATTATCCCCTATCTCAATTTTGTTACAGTCAATAAAAGTACAGTTCATATTTACCGATACATTGGTGCCGATATGAATGTTTTTTCCATAGTCACATATAAATGGAATGCCTACTGAAACATTGGTTCCCATACTCCCCAATAATTCTTTTAAGACTTCTGTTTTCTCTTGTTTCTGGTCGTATGCCAGAGCATTATATTGAGCCAGCCATTTTCTGGCATTATTTTTATATTCCAAAAAAATCTCGTCATGACAATTGTACCATGCACCAGCCATACATTTTTCCAGTTCGTTCATCCTATCCCTCATTTTTGCGCAACCTGCTGCAAAGGCGACTTTCGTTATTTGTTCCTAATATTTTTCTTACCTTCTTTTTCTATGGACTTTTCTATTTTCTTCAACATCCACTTTTGATAAGATTCTACATCTTTTTCTGCCCATATACGATATTTTTCACTGTGTTTTCCCAACCATAATGGAAGGATGCCTATAATCACAAAAAGGAAAGAAATCACAGTCCAAATGCTGAAATATAAAGAAACATTATATTTTTCATAATCCTGAGGCATACGACTTACAAAGCGTAATAATGCAAAGGAAAATATGCCCACAAAGAGAAAGATATAACCTATCTGATTATAAACTCTAACTCCCTCATTTATTTCCGGCGAAATATTTTTATTTTTCACTAATTTGTTACTCATATGATTTTTCTTATCCTTTGCAAAGTCTTACATATATCTGTCATCATTCTCTAAAACATATCTGTCCGCTTCAAATCAAGCATTAACATGGCAAGTGCCTGTTCCTTTAATGCCTCCTTACTGTTTTTTGTCACAATAAAGGGAAGTCCCTCCACATTTAAGGACTGCTGAAGAAAGGTGTGAAAAGCATCCGTCAATGTCATTCCAGTCTTTGCATAAATCTCCTCTACCGTTTTCTTTATCTCGGAATTTATTCTAACCTGAAATGTGGAATCCTTCGGTGCCATTGCGACATTCAATTCTGTAGCCATAAAACCAGCCTCCTCATCTTTTTCTTAATCATAGCACAGTGCTTTCTCTCCATCAATACATTGTCATTACACACCTTTGGACAAGTATAACCTATTATTCCCACATATTGAGAAATGCAGCTTGAATCCACTTCGTTTCTTCTCGCTGTATGGCTTTCGCCAGACACTACGCCATGCAACATTCGCAATCCGCTTCGCTACTTGCTCATGTACGGCTTTCGCCGTATAGAAATCAAAAATAGCAGTACAGCCTGTGAGTAAACTCACGCTGTCTGCTATTTCCGATTTCTGCATGGCTCAATGCTCCAACATATTTTCAATAAATATCCCATACCCTCTTGTTGGATCAT
>CAYVUF010000157.1:0-5667 GCA_964454605.1 uncultured Bacteroides sp. | reverse complement strand
ACACAGAAGGTTTCTCCAGATAACGCTTCCAGATATTCCACTTCGCCCCGGGCAATTTCCGGATTCTGATTCCGGATTTTAATTGCTTTTTTGAAATAATGGTAAATAGAATGTTCGTCCTGCTGCTGTTCTTCCAGACTTTCAAACTTCATTTTTACCTTATCCATATCTGCCGGACCCTTGCACATTCCTTCTGCCCCCGCTTCCATGCTCCAATACATCGGTGCACGCTTATTTTCATCTTTGCCGGAGCCTTTCATACCAAGCTCTTCCCCATAATAAACAAACGCAGAGCCATTCATAAACAGATTCATGGCAGCCGCTATCTTGGTCTGATATTCAGAATACTCCCCAGCGTAATAGCCTGCACTTCTTCCCATGTCATGATTGGTATAAAAAGGTGCATCAATATAATTTTCATTATATTGTCCAAAGGTTTCCTTCAATCCTGCCACAGCCTCCCCATAACTGCCTGCGGAAGCACCGTTCACGACTTTGGAAATAATACCATCTTTATCTGCAAAAGCAAAATCAAAAACGCTGTCGATGCCGCTGCCGTAATACTGGGCATAATCTGTCATGGCAAGCCATGCCTCACCCACCAAATAAGCATCCTCTTTTTTCGTTTTCACAACATCCTGAAACCAGTTCAAGAACTCAATATTCGCCTGCGGTCTTCCGGTATAATATTCTTTCACAGCATCCAGCCGGAAACCACCTACTCCCATATCCAGCCAATAATCAGATATGTTCTGTATTTCTGCCCGGAGTGCTTCACAATCCAGATTCAAATCCGGCATTTCACTCCAGAACTGCGCTTCATAATACCAGTCTGTTCCTGCCACCTCATAACAACCTGCATCCTTTTCCCGGGAGAAATGATAATAGTCAAAATAAGGACATTCTTCCACATCCGGTTCTCCCTCTCCCAATTCCTGCAGGTACTGACAAGCTTCCAGAAACCATGGATTCTGGGAAGAGGTGTGATTCAGAACCAAATCCATAATTACCTTGATACCACGTTTATCACACTCTGCCAGAAGCTCCTGAAAATCATCCAGTGTACCATATTCCGGGTCAATTTCATAATAATCCATTACATCATATTTATGATAAGTAGGGGAAGGATTGACCGGCATAAGCCAGATACCATTGAATCCCATATCACTGTCTGTCGTATCATCACCATCATTGATATAATCCAGCTTGGAAATCAGACCCTGTAAATCGCCAATTCCATCCCCATCACTGTCATAGTAGGAATATACGAAAACTTCATAATAGGTACGATAATTATCATCGATTATCTGTAAGGGCAGCGTATCTGTGATATCTGCTTCTCTATTGTCTGTTTGTGCTTCATCTGTTTCTATACTGTCTGTTTGTGCTTCACCTGACTCTGTACTGCCTGTCTGCACCTTGCCTGACTCTGTACTGCCTGACTCTGTTCCGCATGCCGCAAGAAATGTTGGAAGTACCATACAGGTGCATAACAATCCTGCCAGCTTCCGTTTTCGTTTTCTGTTCATTCTGCTACCTCACTTTTTCTTTTCTGTCTCAAACGAAAATGCAGACCATCCTACGACAGTCTGCATTTTATTTCTAATCTTTATGCTGCAATCATTAACCTTTTACAGAACCACCGGTTACACCTTCTACATAGAACTTCTGCATCAGTACGAACAGGATAGAAATCGGAATAGAAACGATAACACCACCCGCACAGAATACTGAGAAGTATTTGTTAATCAAAGATTTACCTAACATATTGTAAAGACCGATTGCAATGGTCCAGTCTGTTGAAATACCGGAATTTAACATCAGCTTTGCAAGAACGAAATCGCCCCATGGAGCTAAGAAAGAGTTAATAACGGTATAAACAATCATTGGCTTTGATAACGGAATAATAATCCGCAAGAAAATCTTTGCTTCCGAAGCGCCTTCCAGTCTGGCCGCTTCACGAAGAGATACTGAAATGGTATCCATAAAGCCTTTGGTAATCAGATATCCCAAACCAGAACCAGCGGAATATACAATAATCATACCCAGATGGCTGTTTGTCAGTCCCAAGGACTTCATTACGAAATATATCGCAATCATGGACAATACGCCAGGGAACATATTCAAAATGATACCAAAGCTCATCAGGCCTTTTCTTCCTTTGAAACGCATACAGCTCATTGCATAACTTACCATTAAAACAAAAACTGTTGAAATGATACAGGTAAAAATTGCAATAACCAAAGTATTCTTAAACCATGCTGCGTACTGTACAACAGAGTCCGGCTCCAGGAACAATGTCTTATAATTATCCAAAGACCATGTTTCCGGGAAGAAATGTGCTGTATTGATTCCCTTATAGCCACTAAATGAGGTAACTACCAGCCAGAGAATCGGAATCAGCCATACAACCGCAAGAAACAGCAAAAATAAATGTCTTGTAACAAATCCTACTGTCTTTTTCATTATTGGAAATCCTCCTCTCTGTTGCCTTTAATCATTCGTGTGAAGGTTACTAAAGTAAACGCTGCACAAATGACAAATACGATGATACCGATAACGGATGCCATCTTATAGTTATAGTACTCATTTGTCAATCGGAACAACCATGTAACAAGCAAGTCAATTTCTTTTGCATTGGAATTTGCAAGCAACTGGTCAGATGTAACATAAACATCCTGTGTCAACAGGTAAATAACGTTGAAGTTATTGATATTCTTTACAAAGTCTGTTATCAAACTCGGACCAGTAATAAAGATTACATATGGCATTGTAATCTTTATGAAAATCTGGAACTTATTTGCTCCATCAATTCTTGCACTTTCAATCTGATCAGTCGGAATATTCATAAGCACACCAGTTGCTACCAGCATCTGATAAGGAATACCAACCCAGATATTGATAAGAACTATCATTACTTTTGCCCAACCAGGACTGGTTAAGAATGGTATATAAGTCAGATGACTGCTTACAAGACCAATGTCTTTCAAGAAATCTGTCAGTCCAATATTGGCACAGATTGTATTCACAATACCTGTATCTGCGAAGAAGTTACGAACCAACAATAAGGTTACGAACTGTGGTACTGCAATCGCAATCATAAACAAAGTTCTCCACAGCTTCGGCCATTTTGTCTTCTTGCTGTTGATGAACTGTGCCATCAAAATACCACCAATAAAAGTAGTAAAGGTTGCTAAAAATGCCCATTCCAGAGTCCATACCAGAATCTTGGCAAAGGAATAACCAAAGGTTACTGTGGTAGAATTTGTGAAAAGTGCTTTAAAATTCTTCCAACCAATCCAGGTAAACAATGCACTCGGTGGCATATGATTCTGGTCATAATTTGTAAATGCAACGGCTACCAATACAAGAATCGGAATGATATTCATCAGAATAACGCCAATGCATGGTAAGGTTAACAAAGTAATATGAAATTTTTCATTAAATAACGCTTTGATGTCTTCACGAAATGTATTGATGTGATGACCTTCTTCTTTGCGTTTCTGCAAACGATATACGGTTTTAATGTTTGCAATATATACTAAGATAAAAGCAAGGATTATAAATAACGAAATCATTGAATTCAACAAAATCAAGAATGAGTTATCATAATCATTTACTGTACTGGTCAACGTTAACGGGTCAAAAACCTGTTCAAACTGAACGGTTCCCAACGTACCAAATTTTGCTAAATTTGGAGCTGCATAAGATACACACATTACAGCAAAAACAGCTTCTAATAAAATCATGATAATACCGTTAATAACCTGTTTTCTGGCTATGTAACCTGCACCCATGATAACAAGAGATAACTTAACCCAAATATCGCCCTTTACTATTGCTGTTCCAAAATCTTTAAAATAATTTCCAATTGATTTAAGTTTATTCATCATAGAAAACTCCTCTCAGAGTTATTTTTGCGTGATACCCACTATTATTCGCCACTTTTTGAAAAAAATACCCCACATCCTCAGTGGTTGTGGGGTATTTAGTTTACTATTTACTACTGTCAGTGCAATCCGATTTATTCAACTGGTGCAGTAATACCTTCTACTGTTGTATCAAGAACTGTCTGAAGGTCTGTTCCATCAGGATTACCATTTGCTAAAATCTGTCCTAATGTTTCTGCTGGAGTCCAGAAGTTGTTACCAACACGCTGAGGTGTAGCATAAGCTGCCTGCTCTGCAAGAGCTGCGATTGCTGGGTTAGCCTGTACTGCATCAGAAGATGCTGCTGCTGTGTTAGCAGGTCCAAGGCCTCTTGCTTCAAATCTAGCTGCCTGAGATTCTTCATTTGTGATGTACTCAGCGAATAACATAGCCCAACCTACATTTGCAGAATATGGGTTAACACCTACTAATTTGTATCCTGAGTAAGAAGACATCTGGCAATCTGTGCCTGCTACATTAAATGTAGGAAGTTTTGTTGCTGCGTAGTTCTCGCCCCAAGCATCCTGAGCTGTTTCAGCTCTCCATGTACCATTTACACAAGCTGCTACTGTACCTTCAGCGATAGCTGTTGCCATTTCTTCATCGCCCATATCAACTAAAACGCCTGTTCCGTATAAGTCCATGATAGCCTGAGCAACATCTGTTGCACCATCAGCATTCCATGTACATGCGTTAGAACCATCTTCGTTTAATGTTAATTCATAACCAGCTCCCTGGAAGAAGGAGTAGATATACCAACCATTAGAAACGTCCATAGCAATTTTCTTGCCAGCTGCTTCTGCTGCTGTAATCATGTCTTCTAAAGTTTTAACATCATCTTCTGTGAATACAGATGCATCATAGAACATGAAGTAACCATTGTCTGCTGTCATAGGATAAGCATATAATGTTCCGTCAACAGTTGCTGCTTCAACAGCACCTAAAACGTTTTCATTTGCTACATCATATGTGTAAGTAGCAGATACTGCCTGAAGAGCACCAGCGTTAACTAATTCGTTAATCTGGTCATCAGCGAATGCAAATACATCTGCTGCTGCTTCAACGTCTGTTAAGATAGTATCTTTTGCTGTAGATTCAGATTCAGAACCTAATGTGATTTCAAATGTTACTTCAGGATAAGCTGCTTTGAAGTTGTCAATCAAAGTAGTTGTAAGGTCCTGATCTTCTTCAGATGCCCATACTGTAAGGCTTACAGTATCTGTTGTAGCTGCGATTAAGTTAGCTACTGCATCTGCTGCTGCAGTTTCATCTGCTGCTGCATCTTCTGTTGCAGCCTCTTCTGTTGTTTCTTCTGCTGCATCTTCTGTTGCAGCTTCTTCTGTTGTTTCCTCTGTTGCTGGTGCTTCTGTTGTTTCTTTAGAACCACAGCCAACGAGAGTTGTAGCAACCATTGCTGTTGTAAGTAATGCTGCTAATACTTTCTTCTTCATAACTTTTTCCTCTCTCTTTCTTTGTTGCTTAATTGTTTCTATATAAAATGCGTTGCCGCATCTTATACCATAATAGGTAGTCCGGAATCCAGCTGTCCGGTCAGCTTCTTTACCGCTTATAAAGCGATGTCAGTGTCCGAATCCAGTTTCTTCTTTCTTCGGTAAGTGCATCATTGTCGTGAGTGCCTGCATACACAGCAATCTGTGTATTGGTATAATTATGCGGAAGATTTTCATTTCCGGCATCTCCATCAAAAGCAAACAACATAACCTTCCTGCTCCTCTGG
>CAYVUF010000156.1:0-5677 GCA_964454605.1 uncultured Bacteroides sp. | reverse complement strand
CTTAAAGGGTGAGGTAATTGGTATTAACTCAAACAAAATTGGCGGCAGTGTGGTAGAAGGTATGGGATATGCGATTCCTATTTCGGCTGCAAAACCAATTATTGCAGATTTGATGCTGAAAGAAACAAGAAATAAAGTAGCAGAAGAAGAAAGAGGTTTTCTTGGTATTTCTGGTATCAGCGTTACACAGGAAGTAGCTTCCACATACGGTATGCCGGAGGGTGTTTACGTAGCACAGGTATATGCCGGAACAGCGGCTGAGGCAGCCGGTCTGCAGAAAGGAGATATTATTATTTCCTTTGACGGAGAGAGTATTTCTTCCATGGATGAATTGCAGAAATATCTGGAATATTACGCAAAGGGAGATACCGTAGAAGTAGAGGTTATGACTATTGGAAACGGTGGCTATCATAGCAAAACGTTTTCCCTTACTTTAGGAGATAAGGTAGAACAGTAACCTGCATGGCATTTGGCGATACAAAAATATTAAAAAAGTTTAATAAAATAAAACTCCGGGCATATCTGATGTGCTGCGGAGTTTTGTTTCGTGAAATTCTTTAGAAAATGTTAACTTGTAGATGGGCAGGTTTTATAATATGATAAGAATAAGATAAAAGAGGCTGTTTTCAGAAGTATTCATATAGCGAAACAGCCGATAGGAATTATGATGGAAGGTATGGTTTGTGTTTATGAGTGATGAGGAGAGAATGAATCAGGATAAAGACAAAGGAAATGAATGGGATTTCCGGGAACTGGATGATGTAGAAGTGTTAAAACAGGAACTGACTTCACAGGAGAAAGAAACAGCAGAAGAACAGACAGATAGTACCGGAACGGTGGAAGAGAGCAAGCAGGATACAAGCAGCAGCGAAAAAGATACCACAGATGATTATGAGGAAGTCTGCTTTATCTGCCGCAGACCAGAGAGCAAGGCAGGGAAGATGTTCAAACTGCCGAATCATATCTGTGTCTGCAGTGATTGTATGCATAAAACTATGGATACGGTCAGCCAGTTTGATTATCAGGGAATGCTGAACAACCCCAATAATCTTAATGGAAATATGTCGGATTTTAATAATGGCAAAGGATTTCCGAATATCAGCTTTGTGAATCTGGCAGATTTGCAGGGGGATGGAGGCATTCCGAACAAACAGAAGATTAAGAAAAAGAAAAAATCCAAAGAGAGTGCACCGGTTATTGATATTAAAAATATTATGCCGCCTCATAAAATCAAAGCTAAGCTGGATGAATATGTGGTGGGTCAGGATTATGCCAAAAAGGTTATATCTGTTGCGGTATACAATCATTATAAGAGAGTTGCCACCGGTACAATGGATGAAATTGAAATCGAGAAGTCGAATATGCTGATGATTGGGCCTACGGGTTGTGGTAAAACATATCTGGTGAAAACACTGGCAAGACTTCTGGACGTACCGCTTGCGATTACAGATGCTACTTCCCTGACAGAAGCAGGTTATATCGGAGATGATATTGAAAGTGTCGTTTCCAAATTGTTAGCGGCTGCGGACAATGATGTAGAACGAGCAGAACAGGGTATTATTTTTATCGACGAAATTGATAAGATTGCGAAGAAGAAAAACACCAATTCACGTGATGTCAGCGGAGAATCGGTACAGCAGGGTATGCTGAAGCTGTTGGAAGGCGCAGAAGTGGAAGTTCCGGTAGGAGCTAATTCGAAGAATGCAATGGTGCCGCTTGCTACGGTTAACACCAGAAATATTCTGTTCATTTGTGGCGGTGCATTTCCAGATTTGGAAGATATCATTAAACAGCGGTTAAATAAAAGAACATCCATAGGTTATAATGCAGAACTAAAGGATAAATATGATAAAGAGAAAAATATATTGAATCGTGTCACTGTAGAAGATATTAAGAAGTTTGGTATGATTCCGGAATTTATTGGTCGTTTGCCGATTATTTTTACGCTGGAAGGCTTGAGCAAAGAGATGATGATGAAAATCTTAAGCGAGCCGAGAAACGCTATTTTGAAACAATACCAGAAGATGCTTGAACTGGATGAAGTACAATTATTATTTGATGATGGAGCGCTGGAGGCAATTGCCGAGAAAGCACTGGAAAAAGATACCGGAGCGAGAGCACTGCGTGCGATTATTGAGGAGTTTATGCTGGATATTATGTATGAGATTCCGAAGGATGACAATATTGGCAGAGTAACGATTACCAGAGAATATATCGAAGGAACTGGTGGTCCTATCATTGATATTCGCAGTAACAGCGCAGAAAATCCAGATAGATTACAGGTGATCGAGCAGAAAGACTGAGTGGAAGAAAGTCATTGTCTGACGGATGAAATCCCGGGGACAGCATATCATATAATGAAGAAAAGAAAGATATGATTGTGGGGTGTACCATGACTTGTAAAGAAAAAATATTATCAGATGCTTATGCAGATGTGATTGTGGATTATGATATACCAGAGGAACTTCGTAATCCGGAAGAGCCGGATTACTGTCGCTATGATTTGGATGACAGATACCGGATTGTGCATATAGAGCGAGAACGAATAGGAGATTTATCGGTTGGTGTTTACAGTTATGCTTCGATTCCAAAGCTATATGGACTGATGCAGACTTTTCAGGCAGAGAATTTATTAGATATGGGGAATCTGCGAATACAGGCACCGCCCTTATCTTTGCAGGGAAATGGTGTGATTATCGGTTTTGTAGATACAGGAATCCGGTATCAGCTTGATGTTTTCCGGGATGAAGAAGGAAACAGCAGAATTTTATCCATCTGGGACCAGACCATACAGGATGGCGAACCGCCGGAGGGTTTCTTGTATGGAACAGAGTATAACCAGAGGGAAATCAATAGAGCTCTGCAGGCAGAACAGCCGCTGGCAGTCGTTCCCACAGTTGATAGTAACGGACATGGAACAGCAATGGCATCGGCCGCTGCTGGAAGTGTTCTGAATCAGGGGTTGACATTTCGGGGTGCAGCACCGAGGGCAGATCTTGTGATGGTAAAGCTAAAACAGGCAAAACCCTATCTGCGGGATTACTATCTGATAGCGGAGGATGCGGCAGCTTATCAGGAAAATGATATTATGGAAGCGGTAAAGTATCTGGAGCAGATGGCAGTGGTTTTCCAACGTCCGGTGGTGATTGTGCTCGGTGTTGGCACTAATATGGGCAATCACACAGGAGCATCCCCGCTGGGGGATTATCTGAACCGGGTAGCCGCAAAGCGAAGCCGGGCACTGGTGGTCTGTGGTGGCAACGAGGGTGACAAAGAACATCATTATAGGGGAACGGTAACAGACCAGGTAGAAATAAGAGTAGAAGAAAATACCAGAGGATTCTGCATGGAGCTTTGGAACAGTACCCCGGATACGTATCAGGTTGCTGTTCGTACCCCAGGTGGTGAAATGACTTCGACCATTGAGTTTCAGAATGGGATTGACCAGTATTTTTCCTTTGTGTTTGAAGAAACGCAGATTTATGCCGGAACTTTGGTGGTAGAACAGAAATCCGGAGAACAGCTTATTTTCTTCCGGTTTCAGAATCCATCACCGGGAGTCTGGAGCATTCTGGTTTCGCCAGCGGGGCGAGAGCGTTTGCGAGGAGAGGGTACTTTTCATATGTGGCTTCCTATCACTGCTTTTACAGAAGGCGGGGTTTCTTTTTTAAAGCCGGATCCGGAAGTAACGTTAACAGAACCATCCAATGCGGCAGGAGTCATTACCATTTCTGCGTACAATGGTATGAATGAAAGCTGGTTTGCAGAATCCGGCAGGGGATTTGCGAAGAATGGTATGATAAAGCCGGATTTGTCGGCACCGGGCGTACAGGTTTCCACAGCAGTGGGAGAACAGACTGGATCCAGTATGGCAGCGGCCTTGGCGGCAGGCTGCGTGGCACAATTCATGGAATGGGCCATTGTGGAAGGAAATTCCTATCTGGTAGAAAGTCAGGCGATTAAAGGATATTTGGTGAAGGGTGCAGCAAGGGAAAACAATATTGTGTATCCGGACAGAAGATGGGGATATGGCAAGCTGAACATTAGTGGTACCTTTGAAACATTAGCGCGGACCTGAAAAAAGAGTAGAATACAGAAAGTGTTGGAATGAGTATGATTTATGCAGTGATTGCAATTGCAATTTTTTGTCTGGATATGGGAATCAAAAACTGGGTAGAATGGGAAAGAATAGAAGGCGAAGAAGAGAAAATATGGAATGGCAGACTGCTTCTGCGAAAACATCATAACAGGGGCGCATTTCTGAATGTAGGAGAACAGAAAAGAAAACTGGTAGCATTTCTTTCGGTTGTTCTGACCTTAGGAATTACCGTATTGTTTCTTGCTACATTTTCCATGAAAGGAAATGGTATTTTGAAAACAGGGCTCGCCTTTTTGCTAGGAGGTTCCTACAGCAATACTTATGACCGACTGCGTAGAAAGTATGTGGTGGATTATGTGAGTTTTCCAGTGAAAAATAAGGCAATTCGCCGCATTATCTTTAATATCTCAGACTTTTTTATTATGATAGGTGCTCTCTGTATGGTTCTGGGCAGTATTAGGGATTGAGATACGGAAACTGCCCAAAAAGAGAATACGCAGAAAAGAAAATCATCATAAAAGAGAATCGCAAAAAAAGAACCGGACTGGAAGCAGCCCGGTTTGTTGTTTGTGTATCATTAATTTAAGGTAATCACAGTTCCGTTTTTGCCCTTGATGGCATCTGAAACCGTATCTAAAGAAGTGATTAAAACACTTCCTTCCGGATTGCTTTCCAGATAAGCAATTGCTGCTTCAATCTTAGGAAGCATCGTTCCTTCTTCAAATTCGCCTTGTTCCATAAATGCTTTTGCTTCCGCAACACTCATGCGTTCAATAGGAGCCTGGTTCTCTTTGCCAAAATTCTGGTAAGCACATGGTACACCGGTTAAGATAATCAATTCGTCAACCTGCAGGTCGCTTGCCAGTTTGCCGGCAATGGAATCTTTCTCGATAACAGCAGAAGCACCTTTTAAAATATGATTCTGTTCGATTACAGGAATACCGCCTCCGCCGCAGGCAATCACAACCTGGTCAGCATCTGCAAGGGCACGAATGGCTTCGATTTCCACGATGTCAATTGGCTTCGGTGCTGCTACAACACGACGAAATCCTTTGCCTGGTTCCTCAACGACGTAATTTCCTTTTTTGACTTCTATTTCAGCATCTTCTTTTGACATATATCGGCCGATTACTTTGGTCGGTTCATAGAATGCTTCATCATAAGGGTCTACGGTTACCTGTGTCAAAATAGTGCTGACTGCTTTGGAAATGCCTCTGCCCAGTAATTCAGAACGAAGAGCATTCTGAATATCATAACCAACATAACCCTGACTCATTGCAGAACAGACACACATAGGAGCCGGAGTATAGTCAATATAAACGCGGCGAAGTTCCGTCATGGCTTTATGAATCATACTCACCTGAGGACCGTTGCTGTGTGTAATTGT
The DNA here is from genome assembly GCA_964454605.1 of uncultured Bacteroides sp. GTDB lineage: Bacteria > Bacillota > Clostridia > Lachnospirales > Lachnospiraceae > UBA3282. The sequence continues at coordinate 191 of CAYVUF010000156.1, read as the reverse complement.
TAACTGGTAATCTGCTTCTACCAAATCAGCAAGTGCTTTCGCAGTTACTTTAACGGCATCCCACTGTTCTGTTGTGGTATAGCCTAATGCTTCATGTCCAAGAGATACAACAACTTTCTTTTTACTCATATGTTTATACCCTTCTTTTCATATTTATTCTTAAAGTATACCAAAAAGGGCAGATTTTGTAT
>CAYVUF010000155.1:0-5707 GCA_964454605.1 uncultured Bacteroides sp. | reverse complement strand
GTAAAACATCAGGTTCGTCCGGGTCTTACCGGATGGGCACAGATTAACGGCTATCGAGGGGATACTTCGATAAAGCGGCGGATAGAGTGTGATATTTTTTATATTGAAAACTGGACCATGTCTTTTGATATTAAAATCATGTTTCTGACGTTGTTTAAAGGTTTTATAAATAAAAATGCTTATTAAAGTTATACTATTTAAGAGAAGGAAAATCTTAAAAAAACATAAAGACTTTTTTAATACGGTGCAAGAATCTTGCAATTATTACAAGATGTAGTATAATTTTAAATAATGCTTGCTTTATTTTGTTTCGTAGGCGAAAATAGAGCAGGAAATAAATTCTGGAAATGCAGAACAGAAAATGAGGGAGTACATGGTATGACAAAATATAATGACGATGCATATGATGAAGAGAGAAAACCGGTAAAGAAATCCGCGGGTTCCTCTTCAAAATCATCATCCAAGAAAAAATCATCCGGAACTAAGGCGGCAGGGGCGAAGGCATCGGGCTCCAAAGCAGCTGGAACGAAATCTTCCGGAACTGGTAAAAAGAAACCGTCTGGCAAGAAGAACAGCAGAAGAGAACAGGAAAAGAAGAAGAGAAGAAGAATTATTCTCTTTATCATAGAAATTTTTATTCTTTTAATTATGGTAGTTGTTCTTTACGGTGTAATGTCAGCAGAGAAGACTGGTAAGGTTGAATTAAAAGAAGAAGATATTATTATCAATGATACGGTAAAAGAAGCAGAAGAAACCACCATGAAGGGCTATCGTAATATAGCACTCTTCGGGGTAGACTCAACAACAGGTGCACTGACAAAGAATACAAGAAGTGATACGATTATGATTGCTTCTATCAATCAGGACACCGGAGAATGCAAGTTAGTATCCGTATATCGTGATACTTATCTGAATCTGAGCAACGATTCTTACAATAAGTGTAATTCAGCTTATGCAAAAGGTGGCCCGGAAATGGCAATCAGTATGCTGAATATGAATCTGGATATGAATATTACAGACTTTGTAACCGTAGGGTTTGCCGGACTGACAGATACGATTGATGCACTGGGTGGTGTTTATATTGATGTTGATGATGCGGAAATCAGCCATCTGAACAATTATCAGTTGTGTATTGCGGAAGATTTGAAACGTTCTTATACACCTGTAACATCTACAGGTTATCAGTTATTAGATGGTTTACAGGCAACTGGTTACTGTCGTATCCGTTATACAGCAGGGGATGACTTCAAGCGTGCAGAACGTCAGAGAGAAGTACTGTCCGCAGTAGCAGACCAGGCAAAGAAAGCATCAGCAACACAACTTGTAAATACAGCAAATTCCGTATTTGAGGAAGTATATACTTCATTGGATTTGGCTGAAATTGTAGAAATTCTTGGCGATATCAGTAAATATTATATTTCTGATACAGCAGGTTTCCCAGCGGAAGAGCATAGAGCAACTGGTACGATTGGTTCAAAAGGTTCCTGTGTCATTCCGACAAATCTGGAAGAAAATGTTATCTGGCTGCATGATTTCTTATTCGAGGCAGAGGATTATACACCGTCTGCGATGGTAAAAGAATGCAGTGCACAGATAGAAGCTGATACAGCGAATTATGTGAAATAGACAGAATAAATTTTACGAGAAAAGCAAAGGGACCTTTTTGCAGGTCCTTTCATGCTCTTTGGGAGAAGATAATTGTGAAAAAGGTTGATGTTATCATCCCCACCTATAAGCCGGATCAGAAGTTTCTGAAACTGATTGACAAACTGGAGCATCAGACCGTACCGATTCAGCAGATTATTATTATGAATACGGAACAGAAGTATTTTGACCGTATGTTTTATGGCACATCTTTTCTGGAAAAATATAAGAATATTACAGTGAAACATTTATCCAAAAGAGAATTTGATCATGGACGTACCAGAAACCGGGGAGTAAAACTTTCCGAGGCAGAAGTTTTCGTTATGATGACAGATGATGCGGTGCCGGCAGATGAACATATGATAGAAGAATTATTGAAGGGTCTTGAACAGGACAACGTGGCAGTTTCTTATGGAAGACAGCTCGCTTATGAAACAAGCAGTGAAGCAGAGAAGTTTACCAGAAATTTTAACTATCCGAGTCAGGCGAGGATAAAGACAGAGAAAGATATTGATACATTAGGGATTAAAACCTATTTTTGCTCTAACGTATGTGCTGCCTATAAACGCGAGATTTTTGATTCCTTAGGTGGTTTTACAAAGCATACAATATTTAATGAGGACATGATATATGCAGCCGGAGCAGTGAAAGCAGGTTATGGTATCGCGTATGTACCGGAAGCCAAAGTATATCATTCCCATCGATATACAAATATGGAGCAATTGCGCAGGAATTTTGATTTGGGGGTGTCCCAGACAGAGCATGCAGAAGTTTTTGCAGGAGTTCCTTCGGAATCAGAGGGGATCAGACTGGTAAAGCAGACGATAGCGCATCTGCGTGAAAAGAAGCAGAGTGCCGGAATCCCCGGTGTAATTATCCAGAGTGGATTTAAGTATATTGGCTATCTGTTAGGTAGAAATTACCGGAAACTTCCGAAAAAGATAGTCGTTACTTGTTCTATGAATAAAGAATACTGGTCCTGAAAATAAGCGGCTCATTATTTTAACAGTCAGTTAGAAAATGGAAAGGTTATGGTAAAAAAGAATGTGTGGAATTGTAGGATATATTGGAACCAAACAGGCAGCACCTATTATTCTTGATGGATTGTCTAAACTGGAGTACAGAGGATATGACTCAGCCGGAATGGCAATTTTTGACGGTGAGAAAATCAACATTCAGAAATCCGTAGGACGTTTAAAAGTATTGGAAAATCAGACTCATGGCGGTGAAAGTATGCCGGGCATGAGTGGTATTGGTCATACCAGATGGGCAACCCATGGCGCGCCCAGTGATACCAATGCACATCCTCATTTTAATCAGTCTGGCACCATTGCAGTGGTACATAATGGTATTATCGAAAATTATATACAACTGCGTAAGAAATTGACGGACAAGGGGTATCAGTTTGTTTCCGAAACCGATACAGAAGTATTAGCACATTTGTTGGATTACTATTATAAGGGAAATCCGCTTGAGGCAGTTACTAAGGTGCTGCATCGTGTGGAAGGTTCTTATGCGCTGGGAATTATGTTTGCAGACTGCTCGGACCAGGTTTTTGCAGCCAGAAAAGATAGTCCGTTGATTGTTGGACAGAATGAGGATGGATGTTTTATTGCATCAGATGTTCCAGCAATTTTGAAATACACCAGAAAAGTATATTATGTGGACAATCAGGAAGTAGTCAGACTCCGGGCAGACCATATGCACTTCTATACTGTGGATGAAGAAGAAATTCAGAAAGAATCCGTAACAATTGAGTGGGATGCAAATGCAGCAGAAAAAGCCGGATATGAACATTTCATGCTGAAAGAAATGTATGAGCAGCCTAAAACAGTTGCAGATACTATTAGTCCAAGAATTAAAAATAATGATATCGTCATTGAAGAACTGAATATGACGGATGAGGAACTGCGTGCCATTCGAAAAATTCATATTGTTGCCTGTGGCTCTGCTTACCATGCAGGTGTGACAGGAAAATATGTTATTGAAGGACTGGCAAGAATCCCGGTAGAAGTTGATTTGGCATCGGAGTTCCGTTATCGAGACCCGATTCTGGAAGAAGGGGCTATGGTAGTTGTTATCAGTCAGTCTGGGGAAACCGCAGACACACTGGCAGCCCTTCGTGAGTCAAAAGCAAGAGGCTTTAAAGTACTGGGGATTGTGAATGTAGTAGGAAGCTCAATTGCCCGAGAAGCCGATAATGTTATGTATACATGGGCAGGACCGGAAATTGCAGTAGCCACAACCAAAGCATATAGTGCACAGTTGGTTGCCCTGTACCTGTTAGCTATGAAACTTGGTAAAGTCAGAGGTAAAATTGATGAAGCAACTTTTGCAGATTTGTTAGGGGATTTGCGTTGTTTGCCAGACCAGATTGAACTTTTGCTGAATAACAAATTGAAAATTCAGAAGTTTGCAAACCGTTATGTAGGAGCAAAGGATGTATTTTTCATTGGACGAGGAATCGATTATGCGATTTCATTGGAAGGTTCCTTGAAATTGAAGGAAATTTCCTATATCCATTCTGAGGCATATGCAGCAGGTGAATTAAAGCATGGTACGATTTCACTGATAGAAGAAGGAACATTGGTAGCAGCAGTTTCTACTCAGCCAGATTTGTATGCCAAGACAATCAGCAATATGGTAGAAGTAAAAGCCAGAGGCGCTTTTGTGCTGGCGGTTACTTGTGAAGAAAACAAAGAAATTGAGAAAGCGGCAGATTACGTGATTTATATTCCGGAAACCAATCCATATTTTGCCAATTCCTTAGCCATTATTCCATTGCAGTTATTCGGATATTATGTATCGGTTGGAAAAGGCTGTGATGTAGATAAGCCAAGAAATCTGGCAAAATCGGTAACTGTTGAGTAAACAGTGGAAATAGAAACCAGAATCAGATAAGTATGAGGGAACATAAAGTGTAGGGAAGAATTCTCTGCACTTTTTCTGTTATGGTATTTTGAAAAACACAAAAAAGAAAAATTTTTATCACAATTTATACACATTTTCAGAATATACTGTGTTCATAGTAAGAAAAGAGAGGAGCGTTTGTTATGTACGATAGCAATTATTCAAATTCATATAATCAGAATCAGGAGCAGAATACCAATGTACCTTATGGACATCCTACCGGGAATTATCAATACAGTAATGGATATCCGAATGGACAGGGCCCGAATCTTAATCATCAAGGTTCCAATCTGAATGGACAAGGACAGCCATCCCCGGAGAAAAGGACAAAGGACGGACCAGGAAACAATTACCTGAAAAAAGCGCTGGTATGTGTTTCCTTGGGATTGTTTTTCGGTATTTGTGCCGGACTTGGATTTTATGCGGTTAGTGCAACAACAGGAATGCTGAACCAGACGGAAACACAGAGTGAAGAAGTTTTTAGTCAGGATATGGAAGCGGAAGGTTCCGCAAGTGAACTGTTAGAGAATGCAGAGAAAATTGTAAGTGAAGCGGCACAGACAACGGATGATACCGAAGAAGGCATTCAGAAAACACAAGTGGTAAATGCGGTTGTTTCGGATGTTTCCAATGTGGTTTCTTCCGTAATGCCGGCAGTTGTATCTATCAGTAATACTTATACAGAAACTATGTCTTACTTTGGGCAGGCAATGACGAATGAGGCAGTAGCAAGCGGTTCTGGTATTATTGTAGGCAAGAATGATTCCGAACTTCTGATTGCAACCAATTATCACGTCATTGCAGAGGCAGATACCTTAAAAGTACAGTTTGCAGAAGGTTCAGAAGCAGAAGCCTCTGTAAAAGGTATGGACCCGGATATGGATTTGGCAGTGATAGCAGTTCCACTGGGAGATATCTTAAACTCTACTTTGGATGAAATTGCGATTGCAACCTTAGGGGATTCTGATAGTCTGACAGTTGGTGAACCAGCAATTGCCATTGGTAATTCCCTTGGTTACGGACAGTCTGTTACAACTGGTGTTATCAGTGCCTTGAATCGGGAAATGGAACTTTCGGATGGCTCAAACGGTACTTTTATCCAGACAGATGCAGCCATTAACCCTGGTAACTCAGGCGGTGCGCTTTTGAACTT
>CAYVUF010000154.1:0-5735 GCA_964454605.1 uncultured Bacteroides sp. | reverse complement strand
ATCGGGAATGAACCCCAAGACACTGCAGTACCTCATGGGGCATTCGGACATCAGCGTCACGATGAATGTGTATACACATATCAGTTTTGATGACGCAGAGGAAGAATTGAAGCGAATGGAAGAGTTCAGAAAAGCACAGGCAGAGATCGAAAAGAAAAACGATGCAAAAGCGGTATCACAGAAAATGTTTAAGGTAGTGTAGCATTTCTGTATGGTAGAAAAGCTCCGGGTATACTGGAGCTTTTTTGTGGTTGCAGAAAGTTTGCAAAATGTATTTATTGGCTAAAAATATATAGGATTGAAAATGTCAAAAAAAGTATTGAAATGGTATTGACAAAATACCAAACAGCTGATAAGATAAATTTAACAAGTGTTTGAATAATACCACAATAACACCTGGGGGAGGGAATATTCATGGAAAATCTTTTAAACATTAAAAGTAACTGGAAACATTCAACATTCGAGTATCTTATAAAAAAAGTGGATTCATCGCAGGATATGTCCAGATCTGCTGTTTTTGAAAGAGAAGTAAAGGCTGCACGCGGGGTGGATAACTGGAAAGCAATACAGGCCACTCTTTCTGATTTAAAAAAAGAAGAAGAAGCTCCAATTTTTACAAGTTTTCAGGCAAAATACAGCGATGAAACAGCAGAAAGACTTGAGGTAGTAAAAAAGGATATCCTTAATCAGCTTGAAGGTTCATTAAAGGTATTGCAAACACAATACATGGTACAGCTTTTACAAGCAAATTACCTTGAAGCCTTAAAACGGGAGAAAGTTGCTCTTAAAGCAGATGAATTCATCGAGGAGACAGATGTTGATTTGCCAGAGATGTCAAAAATTTTCACAGAGATGATGCTTAAGGACAAGGATTGTAGTGAACTAAAACAGATTCGCAAAATTTTAGTAGATTGGAGGAATGCGTAATGAAACATCCTTTTAATACACTTACAAAAGCGGATGTAGAACTCTTGAGGAAGAAATCGGCCGGGATGCCGAGAGGTAAAGGTGGATTTACCTATAATTTTTCACGAGCAGAAGTGGATGCTGCAATTCAACATCTTGAGACACTATATTCAGGAAGAATTTATCAAACCTTTGCTGAAAAAATTCTAATCAGGAATGAGGTATATTAATGAGCCGGCGAATAAAGGCAAAAAAACAGGTTAAAACCATGCTTCATCATCAGTTCAAATATATATTTGTAGAGAATGCAATTGATTTGAATACTATCCATCTGACATTTCAGATGGATAGTAAATCTCATAATTTGCAAATGACATTACGGTTTACAGATAAGTATTGTGATATTTTGTGTTTTATATCACCGCGAGTATTGAGTGAGAAGTATGAAAGTTATTTTGATGTTATTAAAACAATAAATACTATTAATTGCTATATCAAATCTGCGGGGAGATTTTATGTTGATGATTATAATGATATTGCATATAGTTTAAGGATTGGATATGACGTTCTTGAAACAATGCCCAATATGTTTCTTGCTGAATTGGAAACATTAATTCAGTATTATGAAGACTTATTTATATTGATATTAGATGTTTCAAGTGGGAAAAAAACTTATTGTGAATGCAAAGAATTTATAAATGAAATATGGGGTGGTTTAGAATGAAGGATGAACTGGAAATAAAATTGCAATAAGATTTCTCCTTTATGAAACAAAATAGAGTAGAATGTGAGCATAATATTTATAGAAAGTGGGGGTGTGAATGTTCTAGTGGGTGGTATCAGCTTATTCACGATTTGTGCCAAGAGATAACTGATAGGTATGCAGTGGATGAGGCTCCGGTAGATATTGTAATTCAGCAGATTAAGGAAAAGTTCGCAAGTTTACGAGTCTACTATTCATATGAAGATGTCGATTGTCCCATACAGGCGTTGGATTGCTTGGGAGATGGAATAAGCATACGTTTTCAACCGGAAAACACAAGTAGTGATGAAAAAACAAAGAAGCTACGGAGTGATATCGCTCAAATTGTTCGTAGTTATGAGGAGAAAAGCAAAACTGTTTGTGAAAATGGAAGATGAATTGTCATCAATTGATGAAGACATGATGCGAGCATGGCATTTACGTTCATTCTACTGGCAGATGCTCGACGTATGGTCTTCTGTTGATATTGCTAAATGGTTGTGGAGGAGATGGCAGAAGACAAAAGAAGAAGGTGATTATATGTTATTTGTTGATAAGATGAGAGAGGTTCATAATTTGTGCTGCATTGTTCGAGCTGACCCTTATAATTCGAATGGCGCAAAATGGGAATTACGGGCAGCAGAATGGGAACTTTATGATTTTTTCTTTTGGGACAACTATTTCCGGAATAGCATCGATACAGTGTCAAAATGGTTTGATGAAAGAAGGTTTGCGATTAACTATGACCTGTTAAAAGAAGGGAAACGTAACTATAATAAAAACCCTTAGTAGTAAGCCTTTCCCTTTTACTACTAACAGGTAGTCACAACTTGCTAAATTATGCTATAATTTGCCTAGTTGACAAGCAAATGACAATTTAACCATAACCTCGGAAATACCCGCAAACTTAAGCATTTCCGGGGCAAAAAGGAGCAAACAATTACTATGATAAAAGTATTATTCATTTGCCACGACACTCCAGTTTTATGATAATGCATATCTTCGCAGACTGGGGCAGAGTACGGCATAATAGGGCGGAAAGTCTTGGAATTACTACGGTTTAGACTACTAAGGCTCATGGCTGGAAGTGGGATAAAGGCAAAGGGGTTGGGAGGATTCCTTAGTAGTAAGGGACTACTTACAGGCAATGTAGTAGAGCTTGTAACGATGAAAATGCGGAAAAAACATAAAAACTATTGCAATTTTTCTGAGTTTTGAATATACTATATGTAACAGAGTTGCCCGAAGTCTTTTGGACATTGGGGACCAAGCTGAGTCGTGTGCTCAGCTTTTTTACGTTAAGGAGAGATTTTATGGATTTGAAAAAACCATTGACCTTTGATGATCAGTTAGATAAGTTAATAGCTCACGGGATGATTGTCGCTGATAGAGAAAAAGCAAAAGATATATTAAAAAGAGTAAATTATTATCGTTTTACGGGTTATGCTTTGCAATTCAGACAAGAGCCTTCTGGTAGTGACTATATTGAAGGAACTACTTTTGAAAAGGTGTATCATTTATATAAAGTCGATGAAATATTGCGTGATACATTTCGGCGGTATATCGAAAAGGCAGAAGTATATTATAGGACGCAGATAGCATATGGATTTTCAATAGCCAAATGTACGGAAGCTCCATATGATCAGCATTACGATGAAAATAATTTCTATAACAAAAAGGGTTATAAGGAAGTTATGGAAAATTTCAGCAGGGAGAAAAATTATTACAAAGATAGTCTGATTGTGAAACATCACAAGATAAAATATTCCAGCAGAATGCCGTTGTGGGTTATTGTAGAATTAATGTCTTTTTCTAATATGTCTAAGTTATACAGTTCTATGTATTATTCAGAAAAAGATGCTATCGCTCGTATGGTTGGTGTTGGAAAGGATACATTAGAAAATCATCTTCATTGTTTGTCGGTATTACGAAATAAATGTGCACATGCAGCAAGGATGTATAACACGGATTTCAATCCACCAGCAAAATTTACAACATCATTTTTGAAAAAGCATCCGGAGATAAAGAATAACTCATTATTTGCATATACGCTTGTTTTACTGAAAAGACTTCCAGATGAAAGCAGTAAAAAATCTTTGATCCAAACAGTGGAAACTGTGATAGATGAGTATAGGGATGACATTGATTTGAATCTGATTGGATTTCCGGAAAATTATTTGGAAATTATGGAAAATAATTTGTGAGAAATCGGATAACTATGAAATATATATTTTTAAGAACCATAACTATTGGTAGGAAACTATCAAAGGTCAAATGAAAAAGTAAAGTTCAAGGATTTGATAGAATGGATTTATGCATCAGATGATGAATTTTTAATAAAACGTAAAAAAGCAATTGTTGCAAGAGAAAAACTTGTAAAAACAATTCAAAATGGCGAATTGAATTATAAGGATATTCGTGAAATTGTAGAATATAATGAAAACGTCGATAACTATAATGTAGAGCAGTTATCTGCAAAGATTCTGTTTGATTTAACAAGAAATACCGGTTTTGAGGTATCAAAGAGTAATATTGGTGAATGTTGGATAAAATCTTGTTGTGAATGGGGACAACGAATGCCAGATGATATTTGTGGTCTTGATGCAAGTAGATTACAGCTTAAAGAAAAGATGCAGCAAATTTGCAAGGGAACAAGTCTTTTAATGCAATTTCAAAATATTGGCTTGGAGGTGGTATTGTGATAACAATTTTTAAGAACAAAAATGATATTCCGCACGATGTGGAGTATGTAGAATTAAACGATATTTATTTTAATCAAAATACCGCACGTAAGCTTGATGACAGAGCACAAAAAGTGATTGAAATAATAGATCAAGCGAAGTTAATCAGCCAGTATAAAATATGCTCTAAATTTAATAATATTGTCCTTGATGTTGACAAGTTATCAGCCGGTTGCAAAACGGTACTAAATGTACTATATAATCCAGACAAAGTGTTTTGCTTGAAGGAATGTGGAAACAATGCATTGGAGGTGCTGTATAATCTTGAGACAGGCAATGTTTATAGTGACTATGCACTAATTCCTTTTGAAATGACAGCGGTTAGTGTACAGACTTCTTCGGGAAAGAAAGAAATTTGTGATTATGAAGAATTAAAGGAGTGGTGGTGTTATGAAGAGTAAGCCAATTGTAATGGAGCATTTTTCCACTGAGCATACTTCGTTTGTTTTGGATTTTAAATTTACGAATAATATTACAATGTTAACGGGAGATTCTGGAACAGGAAAAACAGCATCCTTTTCATTTATAAAAGAGTGTATGGCATTGAATCCCAATATTGTCTGCTTAAACTATTTAGATTATCAGAAGAATATTGGTGATATTATTAGAAATACAGAAAACAAGCTGATAGTGATTGATAATGCAGATGTACTTTTGGATGATGACATAAGAAAGCACATTGCACTTGATGATAAGAATCAGTATTTGATAATTGGTAGAAATCCGAAGAATCTATTTGTTACGAAAGAAAATTTGTTTGAACTTGTGAGTGAAAAGCAGGGGGAACAGACAGTGCTGAGGATTGAGAATTATTTGTAATATAGGATTACGAAAATGCAGAAGAGGAGGTTGGACTGTGATACTTGATGATTTGTATTCAACAATATGTACACTTCTGGAAAAAACAATAATTACTGAGGAAATATTGGAATGTAAAGAAGTGGAAATGTTTTATTCAGAAGAAATGATGGAAATATCAGATCAAGATGAGTTTGCTAAGAAAATAATAAAAATATATAATGTTACAAGTGATAGGAAAAATAAGCAGAGAAATCACCAAGAATTATGTATATTATTCAGTATATTAAATAAAGGTCCTAATGTATATTATAAAGATGGAATTGAGATATCAAATACAAGGGTTTGAGAAGATAAAAGGAGATAAAAATACGATGATTAAAGTGCTTTTTTTCTGCCACGGCAATATCTGCCGTTTGGGTAAAAAGTGCAGTATTTCCGAGGGTTTCAGACATGCTCCAGGCGATTTTAGGACAATTTTAGGACAAAAAATTTTGGACGGAGCGTGGCATGGCACACCAACAATGAGGTCGTAAAAAATGGAGTTT
>CAYVUF010000153.1:0-5785 GCA_964454605.1 uncultured Bacteroides sp. | reverse complement strand
CGTTATGAATGCTATTGATACAAAATATGATAGTATGTCAGATTTTGAACTGGTAGATGAATTATCTAAGATTGCAAATGTAACAATACCAAATGCCATTGAAGAAATCAGAACAGCACCGGTGTTGCATGATACAGTTTGCGATAAGAGTGAAATGAAGAAAGTTGTAAGAAGTTTTTTAGGAATTTAGAAATTTAGGAATTATGTAACATATGGAAAAAATTTTATTAGTTGATGATGTTGCCACAAATCTGAAATGTGTGAGCCGAAGTTTAAGGGATGACTATCAGTTTATAACAGCAAAATCAGGGGAAGAAGCATTAAAACTGATAAAAAGGGAGAAACCAGATCTGATTCTTTTGGATATCTGCATGCCGGATATGGATGGATATGAGGTCCTGAAACGTATCCAGGCAGAGGAAGGAGGAGCAGATATTCCGGTAGTTTTTCTGACAGGTGAATCGGATATTGAAAGTGAAGTGAAAGGAAGGAAGTTGGGAGCAGCAGGGTTTATCCGGAAACCATTCCTTCCCACAGCACTGAATGAAACCATCCGGAAAATTTTGGAGCAGGATAAATAAGGAGAACTACGATGAACGATTTGATTGATATTTTGTGCATTTTTTGCGGTGCATATCTTGTTTATGCGGCGATTGTAATGAAAACTCAGGGACATATTATAGGCAATGTGTTGCTGAAGAAGGGAGCCGATGAGAGTTCCTTGAAGGACAAAGATGGTTTTATAAATTTTTTATTCACCAAGGTTCTGGTGGTAGGAATTTTATGGATTATCGGAGGAATCATTAATTTTGTAAATTCTTATGCAGGAGGACCGACTGCTGTCACAACAATTGTGTGTGCTTTTTTTGCGGTTTCCTTGATTGTGTATGGTATCTTAACGAATGTTGCCATGCGTAAATTTATGAAAGAATGATGCAAAGTGAAAGAACAGAGCGTATAAAAAACAGAACATATAGAAAGAGGATATCGTTTCGGTGATATCCTCTTTTTCGTGTCATTTTCGTGTAATAAGAAATTAACGTTCTGAAATTGGTTTGTATACTTTGTCTTCGCCGATAGGCTTATATGCCGGACGAATAATCTTACCATTGTTCGCAAGTTCTTCCATCCGGTGAGCACTCCAGCCAGCCATTCTTGCGATGGCAAAAATAGGAGTATAAAGTTCCATGGGAAGATTTAACATATGATATACAAAACCGGAGTAGAAGTCTACATTGATGCTGACACCTTTATACATCTGACGTTCTCTGGCAATTACTTCTGGTGCCAGACGTTCCACAAGAGCATAAAGTGCAAATTCATCATGAAGTCCTTTTTCTTCCGACAATCTTTCTACAAATGATTTGAAAATAACAGCTCGCGGGTCCGACTTGGAATAAACTGCATGACCGACACCATAAATCAGACCAGCGTGGTCAAAAGCATCCTTGTGGAGCAGTTTTACGAGGTAATCAGCAACCTGACCTTCGTTTGTCCAGTCGGAAACTTCTTGTTTCATTTCTTCAAACATCTTGACAACCTTAATATTGGCACCACCATGTCTTGGTCCTTTCAGAGAACCGATTGCAGCAGCAATGACAGAATAAGTATCGGTCAACGAAGAACTGACTACATGAGTGGTAAAGGTTGAGTTGTTACCACCGCCATGTTCCATATGAAGTATTAATGCAATATCCAGAATTTTGGCTTCTAATGGAGTATATTTACTGTCTGGACGAAGAATATGTAAAATATTCTCAGCAGTAGATAATTCAGGCTGGGGTTGGTGAATATATAAACTTTTACCATCATGATAATGACTGTATGCCTGATACCCATAAATGGAAAGTAAAGGACAAAGACTGATAAGCTGTAAACACTGACGGAGTACATTCGGAAGAGAAGTATCATCTGCTCTGTCATCATAAGAATATAAAGTAAGCACACTTCTTGCCAGTGTGTTCATCATATCGTTGCTGGGTGCTTTCATAATGATGTCACGCACGAAACTGGTAGGAAGGGAACGATAACTGGCTAAAAGGGATTTAAAGTTCTCTAATTCCTGCGCATTTGGAAGTTTGTCAAAAAGAAGTAGGTAAGTAGCTTCTTCATATCCAAAACAGGTGTCTTTTGGAAAACCATTTACAAGGTCCTTCACATCATAACCCCGGTAGAAAAGACGACCATGGGTAGGCACTTGAACACCATCCACAACCATGCTGGCACGTACATCAGAAATATGGGTAAGACCTGCCAATACACCTTTGCCATTTAAATCCCGCAGACCGCGTTTTACATCATATCTGGTAAATAATTCTGTATCAATAATATCAGCCTGTTTACTCATATTCGCAAGTTGTATGATTTCTGGTGTAATTTCGGAAAAACTGTTATTATCCATGAAGAATTCCTCCTTTCAAATACTTTGAGTCACCCCACTATCATAACATGAAAAAAATGGCTGCGACAAGAAAGATTAAAAAGTTTAGAAATTTTTAACATATTGTACATATTGTGTTTTTGGTTGCGAAGGAGCAAGAAAGGTATTAAAATAGAAAGATGTTAAGATACGTGAAAACGATAGGACAGAAATTTTGAAAAAGATTTAGAAAAAAGTTTGAGCCAGTGATTTTGGCAAGAGAAAAAGTCATTGGAGAATGGAGGAAATATGACAAAACAGGAAATGTTAAGCCATGTAGACCATACCCAGCTTAAGGCGTTTGCCACATGGGAGGATATTCAGACCTTATGCGAGGAAGCCATTACGTTTCAGACTGCATCGGTCTGCGTACCGCCGAACTATATCAAGAGAATACAGGATACCTATGGAGATAAAGTAAATATTTGTACAGTGATTGGTTTCCCGCTTGGTTATAGCGTAACCGAAGCAAAGGTGGAAGAAACCAGACAGGCAGTGAAAGACGGTGCGCAGGAAATTGACATGGTAGTGAATATTTCGGATGTTAAGAACGGTCTTTATGAGAAAGTAGAAGAAGAAATCAAGGCAGTGAAAGCAGCCTGTCATGGAAAGATTTTAAAAGTGATTATCGAAACCTGTTATCTGAATGAAGAAGAAAAAATTGCTATGTGTAAAGCAGTTACCAATGCCAAGGCAGATTATATTAAAACATCTACCGGCTTTGGGACCGGTGGTGCAACCTTAGAGGATGTCAGACTGTTTCGGAAGCACATTGGAGAAGACGTAAAAATCAAAGCAGCAGGCGGCATTTCTACCATAGAAGATATGGAAGCATTTCTGGCAGAAGGCTGTGACAGAATTGGTACTTCCAGAGCAGTCGGATTGTTGAAAAGCAGATAATTTTGGAAACTGGATGGAACAGAACATGAGCGTAAAAGACAGAATCAAACGACTGCGAAAGAAGATGGAAGAAGACAAGATAGATTTTTATCTGATTCCTACTGCAGATTATCACAATTCAGAATATGTCAGTGATTATTTTAAAGTACGAGAGCACTTTTCGGGATTTACTGGCTCCAATGGCAGTCTGGTTATCAGCAGGGAGCAGGCAGGTCTGTGGACTGATGGCAGATATTTTATTCAGGCAGAAAAGGAACTTGCAGGAAGCGGCATTACTTTGTTCCGTATGATGGAAGAAGGTGTTCCGACTATTTTGGAATATCTGGAAAAAGAGATGTTAGAAGGGCAGACCCTTGGGTTTGATGGCAGGGTTATCAACAGTGCTTATGGTATCAAGTTGGAAAAAGCATTGTACCTAAAAAAGATAACCATTCGTTATGAGAAAGATATAGCAGGTGAGTTATGGGATAGCAGACCGCCCCTTCCAGCCCATCAGGTTACGGTACTGCCGGAAGACATATGCGGAGCAAAGACAGAGGATAAATTGGCAGAACTCCGAAAAGCCATGCAGAAAGCAAAATGTCATGCCCATTTGCTTAGCAAATTAGATGATTTGATGTGGCTTCTTAATATTCGGGGCAGTGATGTGGAATGCAATCCGGTGGCACTTTCGCATGGTCTGATAACCCAGGAAAAATGTTACTTTTTCATACAGTCGGAAGCGGTTACGGACACATTCGCAGAGTATGCTGCCAAGAGTTCGGTTATCATAAAAGATTACAGAGAACTGGAAAGCTTTCTGGAGAAGTTTGCGGATATGCAGGCAGAAAAGGAGTGTCGGGTTTTACTGGATGATAAAAATGTAAATTATACGTTGTATCGTATTTTGAAGGAAAAAGCGCAGATAGTAACCGGCGAAAATCCCAGCGAACTTCTGAAAGCAAAGAAAAACGAAACAGAACTTTCCCAGATGAAAGAAGTTTATGAAAAAGATAGCGCAGTGCTGACAAAATTTATTTACTGGCTGAAAAAGAATATCGGCAGCCAGCCAATGACAGAGTATTCGGTAGCCATGTATTTAGATGAATTGAGAAGAAAGACAGAAGGCTTTCTGGATTTGTCTTTTCCAACCATAAGCGGCTACAAGGAAAATGCAGCCATGATGCATTATGAAGCCACCAGTGAGCAAAGTGCCGGACTGCAGCCGGAAGGAATGCTGTTAGTGGATTCCGGAGGACAGTATATGGGCGGCACGACGGATGTTACCAGAACCATTGTGCTTGGTGAAGTCAGTCCGGAAATTAAGAAACATTTTACAGCAGTGGTGGTTGGAATGCTGAATTTATCCCATGCCCGTTTCTTATATGGATGTACCGGAAGAAATCTGGATATTCTGGCAAGACAGCCTTTGTGGGAACTGGGAATTGACTATAAATGCGGCACTGGACATGGTATTGGCTATATGCTGAACGTACATGAAGGACCACAGAATATCCGGTGGCGGTATACAGAAGGAGTCAAAGAAGCTGTTCTGGAAGAGGGCATGGTGGTTTCCAACGAACCTGGTGTTTACAAGGAAGGCAGTTATGGAATCCGTACCGAAAACATTATGGTTGTGAGAAACGGTGAGAAAAATGAGGATGGGCAGTTTCTGTATTTTGATACCCTGACTTATGTGCCGATTGATTTGGATGCTATTGATACTTGTTATATGCAGCCCCGGGATATTGCACGATTAAATGAATATCACAAACTGGTATATGAGAAAATTTCTCCTTATCTGGAGAAAGAAGAGAAAGAGTGGCTTGCAGAGGCGACAAGAACGGTTGGCGGAAAAACATAAAAGTTGTCGATGAATAAAAATTATGTTAAGAAATATTGACTTTTAGGGGCTTGTTTGAGATAATATATGAGGTGTGCTGGACAAGCAGTGCATACAATGCAATATAGCGGAAATCCAATCAGGTTCCGTTAAATAATATAATTTTTAAGGAGGATTTCACATGTCAACAAAGGCTAATTACAAGATTGACGAAATCGGTAAGGGCAAAGTCGGATTTTCCAAGACTCGTTCCATTATCGAAGCAGCTTTCTACGGAAACAACGTAGTAAAAGTTAACACATTGAAAGAAGCATATAACTTAGCGAAAAATTCACCGGGTACTGTTGTAACAGATATGCCTATTAAAGATGGTGAAACATTTGGTCTTGACAGCGATGCTAAAGTTCTGTTGTTCAACGATGGTGCAGTAACAGGACGTTATGCAGCAGCACGTCGTATCAAAGGCGAACCAGGTGTTGATGAAACAAAACTTGATAAAGTAGTTATGGATGCTATTTACGAAACACGTTGGAAAACAATGTATCATGCAGAATGTTTCGTAGGTCTTGACCCAGAATTTATGGTAAAAGCTCACCTTCTTATTCCAGAAGGAGAAGAGAATATCCTTTACAACTGGATGATTA
>CAYVUF010000152.1:0-5838 GCA_964454605.1 uncultured Bacteroides sp. | reverse complement strand
GCTTTCGTGCATCTTCTATGATATAATCCGGCAACCCCAGTTTTGAAGAAATAGCAAACGCATTACTTTTACCAGGGATACCAATCAAAAGGCGGTAAGTTGGGCGCAGGGTTTCCACATCAAATTCACAACAGGCATTTTCTACAAAAGAGGTAGAAAGGGCATAAACCTTCAATTCACTATAATGGGTGGTAGCCATGGTGCGGATGCCGCGGTTGTGAAGATAATCCAGAATCGCAATGGCTAAAGCAGCACCTTCTGTTGGGTCGGTTCCGGCTCCTAGTTCATCGAACAGGCAGAGAGAGTCAGCATCTGCTTTCTGCAGGATGGAAACAATGGAGGTCATGTGAGAAGAAAAGGTACTGAGATTCTGTTCAATACTTTGCTCGTCCCCAATATCTGCATATACCTCTGTAAAAATGGATAACTCAGAACGGTCCAGTGCCGGAATATGCAGACCTGCCTGCCCCATCAGAGTAAGCAGTCCGACGGTTTTCAAGGATACCGTTTTTCCACCGGTATTTGGACCTGTAATCACCAATAAGTCAAAATCAGTACCAAGCTGAATGTCAATCGGAACAACTTTTTTCTTGTCTAAAAGAGGATGCCGTCCCTGTCGGATGTGAATGTAGTGTTCTGTATTAAAAAGTGGTTTGGTACCATTTTGCTCCATGGCAAGGGATGCTTTGGCAAATATGAAATCCAGTGTTGTCATCAATTTCTGGTTCCGTAACAGTGCAGCAGTATGTTCTGCTGCCTGTATACTGAGATTAGCAAGAATAACTTCGATTTCTTCCTGTTCTTTTAAAGAAAGTTCTTTTAATTCATTATTCAGAGCTACCACAGCAGCCGGTTCAATGAAAAAAGTGGAGCCGGTAGAAGACTGGTCGTGTACCATACCCGGTACCTGACCTTTGTGTTCTGCTTTGACCGGAATACAATAGCGGTTATTACGCATTGTTACCACAGCATCCTGCAGATAGGTGCGGTAAGAACCGTTAATCATGGAAGTAAGCTGGGAATGAATCTTATCATTTGTCAATGTCATGCTGCGGCGAATATGTTTCAGTGCAGGACTTGCATCATCTGCAATTTCTTCTTCGGATAAAATACATCTGCGGATTTCATTGGCAAGCGGTGTCAGAGGTTCTAACCCATTAAAATATTCATCCAGTGAATCTGCCTGGGTATCTTCCCTGTCATTTCGACCGTAAGCCTTAATACGATTGACGTTTTCTAACAAATCTGCAATTTTTAAAAGTTCACTAATAGATAAAACACTGCCAATTTCCAAAGACTTGATACACATACCTAAATCCTTGTTGCCACCGAAAGAAGTAGAGCCTTTTTTGAAAAGGCGGCTCAGTGCATCAGCGGTTTCAGTCTGTGCAAGATTGATTTGTTCTAAATCTGCCATTGGAGCAAGTTCCCGGCAAAGTTTCCGACCAGGTTCGGAAGTTGCCTTTTCGGTTAATTTCTCGATGATTTTATTATATTCTAAAACACGTAATACTTTGTTGTTCATGGAAACCTCATTTCTCTCATAACAAAAATAATAAATACCATTAAAGCAGCCACCCATAAAAAAGCCTGCAAGCAGTCTATTTCTGTGGTTGCTTTCGTGGAATGAATGAGCATCAGCAGCTCGCAAATCAGAGATTTACTCGCTGAGAGCTGTCGCCCAAATAAAGCAGCCACCCATAAAAAAGCCTGCAAGCAGTCTATTTCTGTGGTTGCTTTCGTGGAATGAATGAGCATCAGCAGCTCGCAAATCAGAGATTTACTCGCTGAGAGCTGTCGCCCAAATAAAGCAGCCACCCATAAAAAAGCCTGCAAGCAGTCTATTTATTCCCGGCTGCTTTCGCTGATGCTCATAGAAATATCATATCATAAAGGTTGTAAATTTACTACGGAAAAGATATACTTAAACGTGTGTGGAGGATGAATATGAGTGATATAAAACCAGAAGCAGGTCAGAATGATAATGAAACGAAAGAGCAGGCAGAGTATACACCTTTTGTTCAGTCGGAATTTCTGCGTGAAAAAATAAAAGAAAAACCGGTAAATAAGAAAAAATTGCTGCGAAGAACGATTATTACAGCAGTTATGGCGGTTGTATTCGGCATTGTTGCCTGTGTGACTTTTTTAATCTTAGAGCCAGTTATTAACAACTGGTTATACCCGGAAGAAGAAGCGAAGCAGGTACAATTTCCGGAAGAAACAGCAACAGAGGAAATGAAACCGGAAGATATGCTGACAGAAGAAACGGTTGAGGAAGAGATAGAAAATGTGGAATTGGAAGAGGAGCAGATTGAGGAACTGCTCTCACAAGTACAGTTTGGCATAGAAGAATATCAGATGATATACGATGAACTGGCAGTACTTGCCAAAGATATAAACCGTAGTCTGGTTACCGTCACAGGAGTGATTTCAGATGTGGACTGGTTTAATAATACCTATGAAAATGAGGCAATGACATCCGGTGTGATTGTTGCGAACAATGGACGTGCGATTCTGATTCTGGTGAATGCAAACAGCATTAAGAATGCGGACAGTATTGTGGTAACTTTCTGTGACCAGAAACAGGCAGAAGCAGAATTGATTCAGAAGGATTCGATTACCGGATTTGCTATTTTATCGGTACCATTGTTGGACATTGGAGAAGAAACAATGGACGTTATCAATATTGCGACTTTGGGAAGTTCGAATGCAAAAGATTTGATTGGTTCACCCATTATTGCGTTGGGAAGTCCATTGGGAACGAGTGGTTCTGTGTGCTATGGAAGCGTTACTTCAGCAGGCAATGTAATAGATGAACCAGATTCAGCTTATACACTTATTACAACGGATATTTACGGAAGCAAAAATGCAACTGGTGTGGTTGCCAATTTGAGAGGTATGGTAATTGGTATTATCGATAATTCTTTTAATAGTGAGGATAAGGCGAATCTGATTTCTGCTTGTGGAATTTCCGAATTGAAAAGAACCATTGAAAAATTGTCGAACAACGAGCCGAGAGCCTATTTAGGCGTACATGGGACAGATGTTCCAGAGGAAGCAGTTACAGAATCCGGTATACCGCGTGGCGCATATATCAAAGAAATTGAAATGGACTCCCCTGCTATGATAGCTGGCATTCAGAGTGGTGATGTGATTATTGAAATGGGGGACAAAACAGTTGCCGGTTATAAAGAATTGCTGAATATTCTGAATAGTGCCAAACCGGGAGAATTTATCAATGTCAAACTGATGCGGCAAGGGGTTGATACATATCTGGAAATGACAGTGGAAGTTACGTTGGGAGAGCAATAATTTTTATATAATCTAAAAAGAGAAAAGAGGAAATCAAGATGAAATATATTCAGGACTATAAAGAAGGCGACAGAGTTTTTGACATTTACTTATGTAAGCACAAACAGTCCGCAGTAACAAAAAATGGAAAACCTTATGAAAATGTGATTTTACAGGATAAAACGGGTACGTTGGATGCGAAAGTATGGGACCCAAATAATGCTGGAATTGAAGAATTTGATTCCCTGGATTATATCGAAGTATATGGGGAAGTCAATAGTTTCCAAGGTGCTTTGCAGGTAAACGTAAAAAGAATACGATGCTGCCACGAAGGAGAGTATGACCCGGCAGATTATCTTCCTGTCAGCAAAAAAAATATAGAAGATATGATGCAGGAACTGACAGGCTATATTAACAGTCTTCAAAACCGTTATCTGAAAGAACTGCTGCAGGCGTTTTTCGTTCAAGATGAGAAGTTTGTGAAGGCTTTTCGCCAGTCTTCTGCGGCAAAAACAGTACACCATGGATTTGTGGGAGGACTGTTAGAGCATACCCTCAGTGTGACAAAGCTGTGTGATTTTTACTGTACACAGTATCCTATTTTAAACAGAGATTTGCTGCTTAGTGCGGCTATGTGCCATGATATTGGAAAAACCAGAGAACTTTCTCTTTTTCCAGAAAATGATTATACAGATGACGGACAGTTTCTGGGGCATATTGTGATTGGTGTGGAAATGATAGGAGAAAAAATTCGTACTATCAAAGATTTTCCGCCGGTTCTGGCAAATGAATTGAAACATTGTATTCTGGCGCATCATGGTGAATATGAATTTGGTTCACCCAAAAAGCCGGCAATCGTTGAAGCTATGGCACTTAATTTTGCTGATAATACGGATGCCAAAATGCAGACATTTACAGAATTGATGGACCGTACAAATGAAACAGGATGGTTAGGATTCAACAGATTGTTTGATTCGAACTTAATTGGAACGAGAATGGAATAGATATTATTATAGAATAAATGATGAAAAAGAGGGACACATGGAATACAAGAAAAACGATTTGGTGACAGTACAGATTGAAGATATTGGACACGATGGAGAAGGCATTGGAAAAACAGAAGGATATACTTTATTTGTGAAAGATGCAGTCATCGGAGATTGTGTTCTTGCGAAAATCACAAAAGCAAAAAAGAACTACGGATATGCAAGAGTTGAGAAGGTGATAACACCTTCTCCTTTTCGTGTAGAAGCAAAATGTGCTTTTCACAGACAATGCGGCGGCTGCCAGATTCAGGCAATGAACTATGAAAGACAGCTTATTTTCAAACAGGATAAAGTAAGAAACAATTTAATTCGGATTGGCAAATTTGAAGAAACCTTCATAGATTCTATTATGGAACCGATTGTGGGTATGGAGAATCCCTGGCATTACCGCAATAAGGCTCAATTTCCGGTAGGATGTGATAGAAACGGGAAACTGATAACTGGTTTTTATGCCGGACGAACACATGATATTATTGCCAATACAGACTGTGCGCTTGGAGTTACCGAAAATAAATTGATTCTGGAATCGGTACTCGCTTATATGCAGGAAAATCATGTAAAAGTATATGATGAAAAGACCGGAAAGGGTTTGCTTCGTCATATCTTGATTCGCACTGGTTTTGCATCCGGCGAAATTATGGTCTGCCTGATTGTGAATGGGGAAAAACTTCCGGCAGAAGAAAAATTGACAGAAAAACTGACAGGACTTAGTCTGGAAAACAAAATCACCAGTATTTCTGTCAGTATCAATACCGAGCAGACCAACGTTATTATGGGAAAAGAAATTCGTACCCTGTGGGGCAGTGATTATATAGAGGACAGCATTCGCATTTTAACAACAGATAAAAAACAAGCAGGAAAACTCCAAAACGATAGCGAAGAGCGTGAAAAAGCAGATTTTGCACCAACGGATGAGTATATAACGTTCCGTATTTCACCGCTTTCTTTTTATCAAGTTAATCCGGTGCAGACTGAAAAATTATATAGTCTGGCGTTAGACTATGCGAATCTGACCGGGCAGGAAACGGTATGGGATTTATATTGCGGTATCGGAACGATTTCACTTTTTCTTGCGAAAAAGGCAAAACAGGTTTATGGTGTGGAAATTATTCCGCAAGCAATCGAAGATGCAAAAGAGAATGCCAGAATCAATGGCATTACGAATGCAGAGTTTTATGTAGGAAAGGCAGAGGAAGTTTTGCCAAGGAAGTATGGAAGTGAAGGCATTTATGCGGATGTCATCGTAGTTGACCCACCGCGGAAAGGCTGCGACGAAAAATGTCTGGAAACAATGCTTGCTATGCAGCCGAAGCGTATTGTTTATGTGAGCTGTGATTCCGCAACCCTTGCGCGGGATTTGAAAATTCTCTGTGAGGGCGGATATGAACTGAAAAAAGTAAGGGCAGTGGACCAGTTTGGACATACGGTGCACGTGGAGACGGTGTGCCTTTTGTCCAAACTTCAAAATCGACAGCATATTGAGATTGAACTTGATATGGAT